>NZ_JCADBW010000012.1:0-74845 GCF_059264685.1 Faucicola sp. SE7633
ACGTAACAGGCGCAATCACCTTGCCAGAAGGCGTTGAAATGGTAATGCCTGGTGACAACGTTGAGATGAGCGTTGAATTGATTCACCCAATCGCGATGGACAAAGGCTTGCGCTTTGCGATTCGTGAGGGTGGTCGCACCGTGGGCGCAGGCGTGGTATCGGAAGTTACTGCGTAATTGTGCTTTAGGTGATACACCGCAAAAAGAGCTGCCCGTGGGTGGCTCTTTTTTTTGGGTAATGCTGATCTAAAAAGCATTGCTTTTTGATGGATAGTGGCTTAACGTTTGCCCATCACTTTTGACAGCCGTATCATAGACTTGCGCGACTTGTCATAAATCGCTAAAGCCAATGGCGGTCTTTTTTTGAGAAAAAAAACCCAAGTCAAGGCTTGGGTCTTTGTGACAACATTGCATCAAATGATAAAGCGTATCAATGCACCGCGCTGATAAAATCCGATAAGATTTTGATATCGTTATCAGACAAACGCGAGGCAACCGTTTGCATCATGCCTTTTTCGCCTTTTTTGGCAGAATCGTTCGTACGCAACTGGGTTGGGTCAGACACCTCATCATCACGTCCTGCGGCGCGAAATAGCTTAAGCTGCGTTGCAATATACGCGCTGTGTTGGCCGCCAATACGCGGGAATGCAGCAAAGTCATTGCCATTGCCTTTGCCGCCGTGGCAACCTGCACAAGGTATCACACCACGAGAACTGTCACCGCCGTAAAACAACTTTTGCGCGGCCGATGCAGTTTCAGGGTTGGCGTAGCCCACGCCCCAACGTGGCTGGCTGGCGTAGTAGCCTGCGACGTTTGCCATGTCTTGGTCGCTAAGCGGCGCGACTTGGGCAGACATGATGGGGTTTTTACGATGGCCTGCTTTAAAGTCGGTTAGCTGTTTATAAAGATACTTGACGTTTTGTCCGCCTAGGTTGGGCTGTGCAGGCACGGTGCTTACCCCATCAACACCGTGACACGCGCCACACACCGATTCGGCAATCGCCTTGCCAGCGGCAATGTCATATTTGGGTACCGTCGGCGCGGCATGAACGCTTAGGCTTGCCAACAATAGGCTTGCCGCGGTGATTATTTTTTTCATCATTCACGATTCCTATTCAAATCGCTGGGTCAAATCGCTGGCAACAATCAGCTTGCAATCGGTACATGGGCGGTAGGGCTGGGTTAGCGTGCTTACCTGTACCGTGGCGTGGTCGATGGTCCATGTGCCATGTCTTACGCTGAGTTTACAAAGGTTATCGGCTATTATAGCAAGTGTTGAGACAAATTACCGCATTATTTGTTACACAATTATGGCATGACAAAAATTTATCCGTCATTGGCGCTCAAAAAACGTGCTGACAAGGTCTTTGACTTCCTCCCCTCCCTATCGTTCGGGGATTCCTTCTGCAAGACGGTTAGACCTGCCGCAAACCTAAGACAATGGCAAACGCCCGTACGACACACCGTACATCTTAGGTTCTTATTTTAAGCTAATCCTACCGTTAGGATTGTCTTAGACACGAATTAGCTTAAGTGTGTGTTTGGAAACGTCTTACCAGTTAAGTTACTGCGTACTCGCAATTTAGTCTTAACTTAACTGTGGAATGTAAGACATTGAATATAGTGAGATGAGCATAGCAAAACTCATCGCATTTAACAATTGCCGTAAAACCACCGCCTGAAGTCGCAGGTTTACGGCAACGAATGATAAACAGGCTAACATGCATGCAATTCAACATTTACTTTAGGGGATTATTATGCCATAAACCACCCAGACCTGCTACAATAGTGCCAATTTTTTTAAACCATTGAGTAAGCCTTGACCATGACAGACGCGAATTTTTCTCCCCTACCCGATGCGGCGGACGCTGCGACGCAAGCGGCAAATCGGCGTTGGTTGCAGCAGTGCCAGTTTTTGTTGTCTGCGCCAACGTTTAAGCTGTGTCCGCCTGATACGGGGCGCGAGGTGGCGTTTGCAGGGCGTTCTAATGCAGGCAAGTCGTCGTGTATCAATGCCATCACCAATCAGCGGCAGTTGGCGCGCGCGTCAAAAACACCGGGGCGCACCCAGATGATTAACTTTTTTCATATGGGAGAGCATGCGCAGCGATTGGTTGATTTGCCCGGTTATGGCTATGCGGCCGTGCCTGAGAGCCTAAAAAAAGACTGGCAGACTGAGCTTGAGCGTTATTTGGTGGCGCGTGAAAGTTTGATTGGGCTGGTGCTGCTCAATGATATTCGCCATCCATTGACGCATTTTGACCGCCAAATGCTGCATTGGGCGCATGATGGCAATTTGCCCGTGCATGTGCTATTGACCAAAGCCGACAAGCTGCCATTTGGTGCGGCAAAAAACACCTTATTGCAGGTCAAGCGTGAGCTTGATACATTGCGCCTAGCCAGCAGCGTGCAGCTGTTTTCGGCACACAAAAAACAAGGTATTGATGAATTGGCGGCTGTTTTGGCAAATTGGCTGGATTTTTCGCCGACCCATGGTTAAGATGGCTTAAAACGGTGGGCGGCTTGCACGCGCTCGGTTTGTTGGTTGATGGTGGCGATAAGTGGCGCGGCTTGGGCGCTGGGCAGGGTTTGGGCAAGGCGTTTGGCTTGGCTTAGTGAGGTGACGGCCTCAGTCAGCTCATCGTGCCAGTATTCAACTTGGGCGCGGTAACGCAAGGTATTGGCCTGGTACAAGGCTTGTTGGCTGCCTGCCGTGAGCTTGCTTAAGCGTTCACTGGCTTGGGTGAGGTTTTGCCAAACGTGCAAATCGGTGGGATAGTGGCGGCTGATGGGTAGCATCAAATCCATCACGGCTTGTGCGTTGCTGCGGCTGGGTGGCTGGCGCAAGTACATATCGGCAAGGGCGTATTTGACATCGCGGCGTTCAGGCAACAGTTGGCTTAGGCGCGTAAGCTTGTCTAGCGCGGCTTGGGTATTGCCTTGACGCTCATCAAGCGTGGCGGCAACCATCACCGCCAAGGGGTCAGAAAAATCGGCAATCAGCGGCTGCAAAGGCGCAAGCACACCACGCGCGGCATTGTATTCACGGCTGTCAAGGTAGCTCATGACCAGTGCAAGCCGCGCACCGTTGGCGTTTTGTAGGTTGTGTGCGTTGTTATTGACGGCTTGGATCAGCTCAGCGCGGTTGGTCAGTTTTGCCAAATAACGCGCACGCCATTGGATTTGGTCAAATACAGCGTTGCGCGTGGCGTGGTCAGCGGTGGTTTGCTGGGTCGCGCTGCTGGTGTTGGTGTATGCGCGTGCACGGTCGGTGGCCTCGCTTAGACGCTCAGCGGTCAAAGGATGACTCATGACAAAACTTGGGATAAAGCGTTGGGTCGGTGTGGGGTGCTGCTGATTGAGCAAGGCAAAAAAACTTGGCATGGCGCGCACGTCATAGCCTGTTTGTGCCATGATTTGCATACCCACGCGGTCGGCTTCACGCTCTTGCGCACGGCTAAAGGCCGCCAGTTGGTTGGCGCTGATGGTTTGTGTGCCAATCATCACCGCTGTGCCTGCATCGCCGTCACTGACCTTTGCCGCCAATAACCCTGCCAACAGACCCCCGACTTGGGCGGCAAGCTGTTTGTTTTTTTCATCGCTGCGCTGCTCAAAATGCCGCTGGCTGACGTGGGCGATTTCGTGCGCCAGCACGCTTGCCAGCTCATCGACATTGCGCGCTTTATCCAACAACCCGACATTTAGCCCAATCACCCCCGACGGCACGGCAAACGCATTGATTTGTGGTTCGTTGATGACAACAAGCGCAAGCGGTGCTTCACGGCGCACGCTGGCGTTCATCTGCCAACACAACTGCTCAAGACTGTGTTGCAGCCACGGGTCATCAATCAATGGCGCGTCACGATAAATTTGGCGCAGCGCCCATGCGCCAATCTGGCGGTTTTGCTGCTGGCTGATAAATCCCTCACCGCTGGTCATATCTGGCAGACGGCTTACCCATACGTTGGGCGTTGGGTTGGGCGAGGTTACACGCTGAAATGGAACGGACGCGGCAGGCTGGGTTATAATGCTATCCAGCACAAGCGGATTGGCACTTGGGGTTACAGATGGGACAGCTGCCGATATCGTAGCCAGTGTTGGCAGCACGGTCGCGCCATGCGCCGCCGACCACAGCAAGCTTGCCGCTAGTAGGCTCAAGGGTTGGCAATATTTTGACAGCGGCATAGACAGGGTAACTTAGCTTAGTCGATGTATTAAAATCAGTCGGTGTGTTGGGCGAAAATGTGCATCAGCTAACAGCATAGCATAACCCGTTTTGCGCCCGTGCCACAGTTTAGCCGTTTTTTGTAACCACTTTTACAGCCAATCTTTCGTTGCTCTTTCACTGTATTTATTGCAATCTTTTGATATTTGCTAGGAAATTGTACCTTGATGACCGCCAAATCTTTTGCCCATTTGCCCACCGTTGCCGATGATCTTGCCAGTGGTACGGATTTTACGCAAGACTGGCAGGCATTTGGGCAAGCGTTGGCGGCAGACACCACGCATGGCACGGTGGGCGGTATGGTGCAGCATTATATCGACGGCAAGGCGATGGCCTGCCCGTTACCACTGCTAAAATTAAAAATTGCGCTCAAATCCACCACTTGTGGCAACTGCGTGTATGTCAGCGCGACCGACCCAAACAGCGAGCACGATATTGGCGCGTTTTGTCGTATAGCAGGGCATGGGTTGGTTATCGCGCACACCCCTGCCCCATCCACCGATGCCAACGGGCAAGACACGGCTACAATCATTCACTTGCTGATAACCAAAAATTGCTAAATCGCACTTATCAAACATCCGTGTTTACGGCATACTGTGGCTTAAGCTATCGCGCACATTGATGCCGATGACACCTTTATTTTATCGTATTTCTAAATATTTTATAAATTAATTCTATTAGGCTAGCCATGGCTCGTAAGACTACTGCTAAAACCACTGCGGCAAACACTAACTTGCGCGATGACGATAACGTCACGCCAACGCTGTCCAAACGACGCGCACGCAGCAAACAGGTGGACACTATACCGCCTGATGATGCGCCGCTTAATGATATGGATGATGACATCGATGAGGCTGACGACCTTGATGATTTTGACGCTTATAGCGCGCAAGATGATGATGCCCAATCCTTTACATCGGCGGACTTTACCGACACGCTCAATAACGGTGACTATGATGAGCTGCTAGACGAATTCGACGAAGCCTATGAAGACGAATTTGGCCATGCGCCCAAGCACAAGCGGCGTAGCACAAGCAAAAAATCGCGGCGCTTGTCCACAGCAGAAACCTTGCCCGCCGTATCACCAGCGCAAGCCATCGTGCCTGCCATGCCGACCGCACTGACCGCCCCTGGGGTGAATTTGGGCGCGTATATCAACGCGGTGCACCAAATACCGATTTTAACGCCCGAGCAAGAACAGGAGCTTGCCCACCGCTATACCGATGAAGGTGATTTGGAGGCGGCGCGGCTGCTTGTCATGTCGCATTTACGCTTTGTCATTCATATCGCGCGTAGCTACTCAGGCTATGGTCTGCCACAGGGTGATTTGATTCAAGAAGGCAATGTCGGCTTGATGAAGGCCGTCAAACGCTTTGACCCCAACAAAGGCGTGCGCTTGGTGTCGTTTGCGGTGCATTGGATTAAGGCAGAGATTCATGAATTTGTCATCCGCAACTGGCGTATCGTCAAGGTGGCCACCACCAAAGCGCACCGCAAACTATTTTTTAATCTGCGTTCGCTGAAAAAAACCAATAATCAACTAACGCTTGAAGAAGCCGAAGCGATTGCCAAAGACCTAAACGTCACCGTCAAGCAAGTGCTTGAGATGGAAAGCCGTTTAACGTCGTATGATGCTTCATTTGAGGCGCAAAGCGATGATGAGGACGAAGGCCGCTACGCGCCGCAGTATTATTTAGAAGATGAAGCCAACCCTGCCGATTTGGTCGAGGATGCCGACTGGGAGCAAAGCAACAACGCCGCCCTACAACAAGCCATGCTGACCTTGGATGATCGCTCACGCGATATCGTCCAGCAGCGTTGGCTCAACGAACAAAAATCCACCTTGCACGAATTGGCAGCAGAATACAACATCTCTGCTGAGCGCGTACGCCAGATTGAAAAAAACGCCATGGATAAAATCCGTGAGGCAATGCTTGCCAACACGCACCTGCAATTGGACTTAGAATAATTGGACTTAGAATGATAGCCAGCTTGGCGAACCGTGTTGATAGTGTTGATAGTGTGGATGGCAACTTGATGGATTCGCCTTGCTTTATCAGCTTTAAGCATTTAAGCAGCAATGTGCACTTTAATTAGCAATTATAAATAGACAACTTTAATAAGACGATTGGGATAAAGACAGCAGCATGAACTGGCTAAGCGTGGCAAGCATCAATTTGGCAATCGCAGTAGCAAGCGGTGCGTTTGCCGCGCACGGGCTTAAGGCGCGCTTGAACGCTGAGCAGTTGGCTTGGTGGCATACCGGCACGCAGTACTTTTTTTATCACGCGCTTGGGCTGCTGATCGTTGCTGTATTGATACGTTTGCAGCTTGCGCCCAAATCGGTGGCGTGGCTGATGCAGTTTGGCATGGTGCTGTTTACAGGATCGTTGTATTTGATGGCACTGGGCATGCCGCGTTGGTTGGGCGCGGTTACACCGCTTGGCGGCACGCTTTTTATCGTCGCTTGGCTGTGGCTGGCATGGGCAGTTGCGGCAAATTATTGAGGGTATGGTTGAGTTGTTTAAGGAGGCAGTATGCCACAGGTGAGTTTAAACGGGCGCGTCATGCAGACGTTGCACCAAAATTTACAGTTATTTTTGGATGAAATGGCACAAACCCAAGGTCGCTTTGCGGTAGAAATCAACGGTGAATTGGTGCCAAAAAGCCAACTAGCCAACGTGACTTTGACCGATGGCATGGTGATTGAGGTGGTGCAGGCAGTCGGTGGCGGCTAGGTTTTGCTTTATTTTTGCCAAAAATGCATCAAAAAAGCAGCGTGACGGCTGCTTTTTTTGTTGGTTTACAATCGGTCTATTTGGTCATTTTGAGCAAACGGTTGGCAGTCAAGCCATGGATAAACACGGACAATGCCACCGTAACCACACAAATCACCCAAATTTTGATCTCCTCATTGGCGCTAAACAAATCTTGGTTGATGGTGTATGCGATATAATAAAACGTGCCGATGCCACGAATCCCAAGCCCACCTGTCACCAGACGTTCGCTCCAACTCATGGGTAGGTCAATCAGCCCCAACACGCCAGCAATCGGGCGTACAAGCAGCAAGAACACCAAGCTAACGACATACACTTGCCATGTCACATTTGCCGAACTGGCAAAAATCTGCCCCAGTAGCAGCCCCAAAAACACCATCACCAATGCCATAAACAAGCCTTCGGTTTGCTCGGCAAAGTTGTGCAGTTTTTCATGGTACTTGTTGTCTACCTCTTGGCGGCGAAACGTCAGTGACGCGATAAACACGCCTAAAAAGCCGTAACCGTGCACCAATTCAGACAAGCCATACGAAATGAGCATTAAGGCAATAACCATAAAGCCTTGCTGTACGCAGCCTGGATTTTTTTGAGAAAATAAACACTTTGCCAAAAACTTACCGACCAAAAAACCAACACCCACGCCCGCGCCGATTTTCCACACCACATCTACGCCAAACCAATGCAGCCAGTCATGTAAATCAAAGCCTTGGTTTTGGTTTGCCGATGCCGCCAGCGCCAAGGCCAAAAATACAAACGGAAACGCCAGACCATCGTTCAGCCCTGCCTCGGCAGTTAGGCTAAAGCGCGTCACGTCTTCATCTTCGTTTTGGTTGGGTGGTCCAACTTGAATGCTTGCCGCCAGTACAGGATCGGTGGGTGCCAACGCCGCGCCTAGCAGTACCGCCGCCGCGATACTCAAGCCAAACACATAATATCCCATCACGACCATCGCAAGGATACACAGCGGCATCGTCACCGCCAACAGACGCACGGCAGGTCGCCACGTCTTCCAGCGCAGTGGGCTGTCAAGCTTAATACCGCAGCCAACCAATGACAGCAGCACCACCAATTCGGTGACTTTTTCAATCTCCACGCTGTAATTGAGTGGGTTAAACGCAGGTAAACCTTTGACAAAATAGCCGATCAACATACCGAACACTACCAACATCATCGGCAGTGACACGGGCAATTTTTTGGGAAAATACACAAAAAATGCGCCAAACAAAAACGCCATCCCAACCACCAGCAGCAGCAGGTTGTAATATTCAATCATCCATCGACCCTTATCAATTGGGTTAAAATTTGGTTTACATTTGTTTTAACATCAAAATTTATCTATACCATCAAAATCTTATGAAACACAGCTAGCCACACAGTCGCGCCATCCAAACAGGCAACCAGCAAACAGGTGACAAGCATAGCGTCAAAAAAAAGTTTGCAAACCCCTAAAGTATGTCAAATTGTAGCAATTTTTTGACAAGTGCGAATCGTTATATTTTAAGCCAAATGGGCTAATGGATGGATGAATTAAAGCCGTTGTTTACGCACACTGGATGCCGCAATACCCATCGCCTCGCGGTATTTGGTCACCGTACGGCGTGCAATCGGGATGCCCTGCTGCTGCAAACGCTTGACAATCGCGTTGTCTGATAACGGACGTTTGGGGTCTTCCTCGCCAATCATTTGCTTGATGCGCGCGCTAATCGCGGTTGAGGACACGCCTTCCCCGTCAGCACCAACGTGGCTAGAAAAAAAGTACTTGAGCGTGAATAAGCCGCGCGGTGTCAGCATGGTTTTGCTGGTGGTGATGCGTGAGACAGTTGATTCATGCAAGCCCACGTCTTCGGCCACATCGCGCAGCACCATCGGCTGCATGGCAGTCGCGCCGTGCTCAAAAAAGCCCTGCTGACGGCGCACGATACACCGTGCAACGTTGAGCAAATTGTGGTTGCGCTCTTCAATGGCACGCATAAATAGCCGCGCATCGTTGAGCTGGTCTTTGAGGTACAGATTTTGCGCGCTGGTATCGGCGCGGCGGATTAGACTGGCGTAATAGCTGTTGATACGCAGCTTTGGTAGGGTGTCGGGGTTTAGCATCACCTGCCAGTGCGTGCTGCTGGCATTGGACGATGTTTTTGCGGCCATTACCAAAACATCGGGGATGTCATAGCCGTCCTCGGGCGCGATGTGTGGCAAACTTTGTTCATAGATGATAGCAGGATTTGGGCTCAGTGTGCGCAGCAATGCCAACGCGCCTTTTAAAGCCGCAAGCGTCATCCCTGAGGCTTTGAGCAGGGCAGGCAGTTGGTTGTTGGCAAGTTGGTCTAAATAATCAGGCTGTGATAACAGTGCGCGCGTTTCGGATAAATACGGCGTATCGGCAGGCAGCCGCGCCAGTTGCAACGCCAAACATTCTGCCAAATTGCGCGCGCCCACGCCCGTCGGTTCGCAGTTTTGAATGCGTTTGACGACCGCCTCAATGTCGGCAGGCTCAATATCAATATCGGTGCGCTGATAAAACGCCAACGTGGTTTGGATACTGTGCCACAGCGCATCGGTGGACAGCATAATAAAGCCGCGCTCATCCATGCTGTCAATCAGTTGCTCGGCAATCCATTGGTCTTGCAAGGATAAACGCTTAAAATTCATCTGCCAGCGCACATGATCTTGTAGGTTGTTGGCGGTGCTTGGCTGTGGGTTTGTGCTGTCATTGCCATGCGCGGTGACGTCGCCCTGCCCCATGCCGCGCTCATCAAATTGACGATCATCATAGCCGCTATCAGCAAAACCACCGTCGTTGTCAATGTGGTCATTCCAGCCATCGGCCGCAAAACTGGCCTGGTTGAGATAATCGCTGCTATCACCTGTCTCGCCCCAATCGTCGCCATCGCCATACCCATCTGAGCCATTTGGGCTTATGCTGACAGACGCGGCATTGGTTGGCGCATTTGTCAGTGAATCGCGCCGCTCATCACCTGCCCCGTCGCCATCGCCATCGGTATGCGTTACCATGTGCCATGCTTCGTCATGGGCGTGCGTATCGTCTGGGTCAAATTCGTCCTCACGCTCAAGCATGGGGTTGCTATCAAGCTTAAGCTGCACCTCGGCGGCAAGCTCTAGGCTTGACATCGGTAGTAGCCGAATCGCCTGTTGCAGCTGTGGGGTCAGCCCCGTGGTCAGCCGCTGGCTAAGATTCGCCTTTAGCGTCATGGCACTGCCCCACGCCCGTGCGCGTCATTGACGGCAGGTTGGTTGATTAACCTTTTGAATAAGCAAGCGATTTTATACATAAATCCTATATTTTGTCAGATTACGCTCTAGTATAGTAGAATGCTACATTCGCTTTGAGATGTTTGCCATGTCCATGCCGCGCCTGCTTGCACCCTTTCACACAACCGATACACCAACGCTTGCGCTTGCCGAACTCAATAGCCAAGGCGCGTTGTTTGGCAATTTGTGCCAAATTGAAGCGGCGGTACAAACAGCATCGGCAGGCAACGCCAGTTTGGTGGTGCTGCCAGAAAATGCGTTTTGTTTTGGCAATCAAGCACTTGCCGCGCCATTGTTTGACGCGCTCAAGGACTGGACAAGCCAGCTGGCACGCACGTATGGGGTCTATCTTTTGGCAGGTACGCTGCCTTGTCAATACCGTCCCGATGGCAGCAAAGTTTTTGGCGATAAGCTGCGTCAAGTGTCGTTATTGTTTGACCCTGCAGGGGATTGTATCGCGCGTTACGATAAAATTCATCTATTTAACGCGCAAGTTGCTGACAACACGGGCAGTTATGACGAAAGCCAGACCTTTGAAGCAGGCGATGCGCTAACGGTCGCAGCGACTGAGCTGAGTAACATCGGGCTGATGGTGTGCTATGATTTGCGCTTTGCCGAGCTTGCGATACGGCTGCGTGAGGCAGGGGCGACGCTGATAACCGCGCCATCGGCATTTACCCATGCCACAGGGCGGCTACACTGGCAGACGCTGGTGACGGCGCGTGCCCTAGATAGCCAGTGCTTGGTGGCAGGGTGTGGGCAGTTTGGCGAGCATGTTTTTGACAAACACGGGCAGCGCGAATGCCGCCACACATGGGGGCATAGCGTGATGGTTGATGCCAATGGGCAGCCGCTGCCCACCTCATCGGTCACGTTGCCAGCGCACGATGACCGCGCGGACAAGCACGCCATCGCCACGCGCTATCCGCTAAGCCATGCCGCCAATACTTGGCTACCCACCGCGGCAGACGAGGTACAAGCCATCCCTGCGCCACAGGCAGGGCGTGTACTGCTTGGCAACTGGCAACGCGATGCGCAGCGGCAATTTCGCCAACAACTGGACTTGGCGCACAGCCGCCAGCAGGTGGCAGCCGTGTGGCAAGCCACTACCTCCTAGCAGACTCCCCAAGCACCCTATCCATCCAATTCCTATAGGGCACACATCAGCGATTTAGAGAATAAGATGCAGGACAATTTTACTGATTATCTAAGACAAAGTGCCGTCTTGGCAAGCCTTGAGCCGTATATGCTCAGCATTCTTGCGCCCAAAATGCAGTTTCGTCAGCTAGACAAGCATGAGGTGTTGATTGAAGAAGGCGAATATATGGATTATATTTCGCTGGTGCTGGTCGGTGAGCTGGGTGTGATTAAAAACACACCCACGGGTGAGCAGGTTCATATCGAGAACGTATCGGCAGGCAACTGTTTTGGTGAAGTCGTGCTGATTGACAGCTCAATCAGCGCATTTACTGTGCGTGCCAATGAATTAACGGGCATTGCAACGCTGTCCAAAAAGGCGTTTGAAACCGTATTAACAGATTATCCACGCGTGGCCATTGAGGTGCTGCGCGGCATTGCGCTGATGCTTAGCCTACGCCTGCGGCAAACCAGTGAGCAGCTGGCGCAGCGGTGTTAAGGGGTTGGCAGCACCAATTTTAAAAACCGAATCAATTCGTTTGGCGTTTGGCGCGCGGATGGGCAGTATCGTACACGCTGGCAAGTTGGGCAAAGTCCAAATGCGTGTACAGCTGGGTGGTGCTGATGTCGCTATGCCCCAGTAATTCTTGCACGCCGCGCAAATCACCGCTCGCGCTAAGCAGGTGTGAGGCAAAGCAATGGCGCAACAAATGCGGATACAAGTCTTGCGCGATACCTGCGCGTTTGGCTTGCTGTTTGATACGCAGTTGGACGCTGCGCGTGGTCAAGCGCGTGCCTTGGCGTTCACTGATAAACACGGCAGCGTTATCGTCTTGTAGCCACAACGCGCGCTGCGGTAAATAGTCTTGCAACGCCTGCCAAGCCTTAGCACCCAAAGGCACAATGCGCGTTTTGCCACCTTTGCCCAGCACACGCACACGCTGCCCCGATGGATCGATGTCAGTGAGGTTTAAGCCGACCAATTCGCTGACGCGCAGCCCACTGCCGTAGAGCAGCTCAAACATCGCTTTGTCTCGCCGCCATAGCCGCGCCGCGCTTGCCGCCTCGGGCGCAGGTTGGTCAAGCAGTTGACTGACGGTGTCAGCATCTAAAATCTTGGGCAGTGGTCGCGGCTTGCGCTGCATTCGTAGCGACAGTGTTGGATTGACCGCCACTTGACCATTGGTCAGCAGCCAAGCAAACCACTGGCGCAAGACGGTCAGCTCATGCTGCAAGCTGCGTTCAGCAAGCGCGTCACGCTCGATGCGCAGCAGCATAAAATCTGACAGGTGCTGACGCTTGACGGTTTTGACAGACAGCGCGTGCTCAGCTAAATACGCCAACAACGCTTGTAGCGATTGGCGATAGCTTTTGAGCGTGGCAGGTGTGTAACGCGCACTGGCAAGCGTCTTGAGCCATGTCTCGGCTAGCTGACGGTTGGCCGCATCGGTGGCTGGCGGTTTGGCGTGCGGCTTAGTCATCACACGCTGGGTTATCAGTAGCGATACGGGTTGTAGTCATCGCTGTCAGGCTCGGCATCATAATCATGATGGTCTTGGTACAGCGTTTGCTGGGCGACTTCGGGCGAAAAACCTGCCCCTGCCATCAAGCCTTCGGGGCTAAACACGCCTTCATAGACAAACGTCGCTGGTCCTGTCATATAAACAGAATAGCCGTCTTGCCAGCGAATAATCAAGCTACCACCATATAGCTGGGCGCGGATATCTTCGCCTTCATCCAACCAGCCTTCGCGGATGCCTGTCACCACCGCTGCACATGCGCCTGTACCACACGCTTGTGTTTCGCCCACACCGCGCTCATACACGCGCAGACGGATGTGGCGATTGTTCATGACTTGAACAAAGCCAACGTTTACGCGCTCGGGAAACGCAGGGTGGCTTTCAATAGCTTTGCCAAGTTTTTCGACCTCAGCGGTTAGGATATCATCAACTTTGATGACGGCATGCGGATTGCCCATGTTGGCAACATAGAGGCTGACGGGCGTGCCATCGACGTTGAGGCGGTAGGCGTTTTGCACTTTGGTGATGGCTTTGGGCGTAAAGGGGATGTCTTCAGGCTCAAATTTGGGCTTACCCATATCAACTTGCACCCAGCCATAGTTGTCGGTGGACAGTGTGATAACACCACTGGCGGTTTCAACGCGAATACGCTGTTTAAATGACAGCTTACGCGCTTGCACAAACCGCGCAAAACAACGCGCCCCATTGCCGCATTGCTCAACCTCACTGCCATCAGTATTAAAAATCCGATAACGAAAATCCACATCGGGGCGCGTGGGCGGCTCAACAATCAAAAGTTGATCAAAGCCGATGCCCAAATGGCGATCGCCCAACAGTTTGACCAGCTCGCGCGATAGGTTAAGGCGTTGGGTGACCAAGTCAATGACCATAAAGTCATTGCCCAATCCGTGCATTTTGGTGAATTCAATCAGCATTTTTGTTCCTTAAAAATTTTGTTATTTGGCAATATCTTATCATGCGATAACAAGCTTGATAAGTTGCGTTGTGTCAAAATCCTTAATATGGGCAAAAAGCCGATATTTTTCAATCAGTTAATTTTTATCATCAACGCGCCAAGCCTCATACTCGGCTAAATATTATTTGATGATATGCTCAAGCTGCCACAGACTCTCAACGGTTTCGCGCTCGCGGATAAGGTGTGCTGCGCCATCTTTGATGAGCACCTCACAAGCGCGTGGGCGGCTATTGTAGTTGCTTGCCATGACAAAACCGTACGCGCCCGCGCCCGTCATGGCTAGCATGTCATCGGCAGCAAGGCTAAGCACGCGGTTTTTTGCCAAAAAATCGCCCGTTTCACAAATCGCGCCCACGATATCCCACGTTTTGGCAGGCTCGGCAGATTTTGCGTTAGCTGGCAAGCGCACGGGAATCACACCCATGTCGGCTTGGTATAGGGCAGGACGAATCATGTCGTTCATTGCCGCATCAACCACGGCAAAGTTTTTGTACGCGCTGGGCTTTAGGATATCGACACGCGTCAGCAATACGCCAGCGTTGGCAACCAAACTGCGCCCCGGTTCAAGATAGAGCTTCATGTCAAGGCGTTTGAGCGTCGGTAGCAGTTGCTCGGCAAATTGCGCCACCCCGACGGGCTGCTCATCGATATAGCGCACGCCAAGTCCGCCGCCCAGGTCGATATGCTGTAGCCGAATGCCCGTTTGTGCCAATGCCTCAATCAGCTCGACGATTTTTGCCAACGCATCGACAAACGGCTGTGCGTCTAGTAGCTGTGAGCCGATATGGCAATCAATCCCTATCACGTCCAGATTGGGCAAGCTGGCAGCTTGCTGGTACACGCGCAGCGCGTCTTGGTGACCAATGCCAAATTTGTTTTCTTTTAAGCCTGTTGAAATGTACGGGTGGGTTTGGGCATCGACATCAGGATTGACGCGCAGCGAAATTGGCGCGCGCCTACCCAATTCACCTGCCACGCGGTTGATACGCGCAAGCTCGGCTTCAGATTCAACATTAAAACACGCAATCCCGACTTCCAGCGCGCGCGCGATATCGGCAGGCTGCTTGCCCAATCCTGAAAACACCACACGGCTAGGGTCAGCACCTGCCGCCAGCACCCGCGCCAGCTCACCGCCTGTGACGATGTCAAACCCTGCCCCCTCCTGCGCCAACAGGTGCAAAATCGCCAAGTTACTGTTGGCTTTGACGGCATAGCAAATTTGGTGCGGCACACTGGCAAAACTGTCCGTGTAGGCGCGGTATGCTGCTGTGATTGCCGCCGCGCTATACACATAGCACGGCGTGCCAAACCGCTCGGCAAGCGCATCCAACGCCAGCCCGTCCATGCGCAGCACACCGTCGGCATAGTCTAATGCAGGCACACACGCAACATGGGCAACGGGGTCTAGCGCGATGGCAGAGGGGCTGGGCGAATTAGTAGGCATTGCGGTCATCCTGAATCATGGTGGGGGCAAGTGGGTTGGCGCTGGTGGTCGGTGTGGCAGCAGGCACACTGGCAGGGTCACCAGATTGAGCGCTGTTTTGATACGTCACGTTGGGGTTATCGGCAAGCGACGGGCTGACAGGCTGCGTGGTTGGGTCAGCGGTGGTGAGCGTTGCGCTCGTGTGCTCAGGTAGGTACAAATCGCCTTTTTGCCCACAGCCGACCAGTGCCAAACTGATGCCTAGACCCATGCCTAAACCCAGCCAGCAGCGGTAAGTGGCTAGCCATGTGTTGTGATAAAAACCGTTTGCCATACGACCTCACCCATGCGCACTGGCTTAAAACTATCAGCTTACAAAGCCGAACAACAGGCGCATTTGATGGGCAATTTGCCGCCATCCACACGCCAAAAAAAGATTATTGTAGCGGTTTTTTTGGGCAAAGGCTATGCCAATGCGTGGCTTGGCGGCACAGGCTGCTTTCGTTTGGCTGGATTGGCGCGCAGCTGTATTGCGTTTATTTTAAAAAATCCGTGTAAAAAATCCGTGCCCATCCCGCAGCCAACAGACGCAGCCCAAATTGGCGGCTAAAAATTGCCTGCAATTTGGCTTGACAGCGGCTAGGTTTTGTGGTTTTTTAGCATATATAAATTACACAACTATTACGGACAAACGCGATATTGACACGCCCTATTTGCCAAGGCAGTGACCACAACAGTTCTCATAAATAAAGCTGACAGGTAAGGAAAAAACAGCATGAAAAACCCAATTTTGGTACTCAACTGCGGTTCATCGTCGATTAAATACGCTCTGCTCAACGACGATGACACACCACGGATTCAAGGCTTGGCAGAAAACTTGGGGCTTGATACGGCACGGATTCGCCACACAGACCCAAGCGGTGAGAAGACCGAAATTGCACTGGCAGGGGCAAGCCACCGTTGGGCGTTACAAAAAATTTTGGGTTTACTCAAGGATTATGAGATTGCTGCGGTTGGACACCGCGTGGTGCACGGTGGGCGTGAATTTTCGCAAGCCGTGTTGGTCGATGAGCACGTCCTGACAGAAGTCAAACGCCTAAAAGTGCTCGCGCCCCTGCACAACCCTGCGCACGCGCTTGGCATTGAGGCGGTCAAAGCGTTGTACCCTGATATGCCGCAAGTGGCGGTGTTTGACACGGCGTTTCACCAAACCATGCCGCCAAAAGCCTTCCGTTATGCCATTCCAAAAGAGCTGTATCAAGAGCATTATATCCGCCGTTACGGCTTTCACGGCAGCTCACATGCGTATGTCAGCTCACGCGCTGATGCGCTGTCAAACGCCAGTGCAGAGCGTGGCTGGATTACCGCGCACTTGGGTAATGGCTGCTCGGTCACCGCGGTGGGCAACGGCATCAGCCTTGATACCAGTATGGGTTTGACACCGCTTGAGGGCTTGGTGATGGGCTCGCGCAGCGGCGATGTTGATCCAAGTTTACACTTTCACCTTCACCGCACGTTGGGCTATACATGGGAGCAAATCGAGACCATGTACAACAAGCAAAGCGGCTTGGTGGGCTTGTCGGGTGTATCAAGCGATATGCGCAGTGTGCAGCAAGCAGCCGATGAAGGCGATGTTGATGCCAAACTTGCCATTGATGTGTTTTGCTACAAAGCCGCGCGTTATATCGCCTCGCTAAGCTGTGCGTTGCCTGTATTTACGGGGATTGTGTTCACAGGTGGGATTGGCGAAAACGCGCCACTGATTCGTGCCAAGATTTTGGCAAACTTACCACATTTTGGCATTGCCTTTAATGAAGACAAAAACTCAGCCTTGAGCCGCGGCAAAGAAGGCAGCTTTCACCAAGCAGGCAGTCAGCTACAGTTGTGGGTGATTCCGACCGATGAAGAAGCACAGGTTGCCAAAGAAACCAAAGAAGTGCTCGGCATGGCATAACCAACAAGTACAACAAACCCAACTTTCTTTAAAATAACCAAAAAGGCAAAATTATGCAAACCGTGTTGTTGATTCCCACTGCGCACAGAATCGGGCTAACCTCGGCGTGTCTAGGCGTGATGCACGCACTGGATGCGATTGGTATTAAAGCAGGCTTTATGAAGCCGTTTGCACAAAATACCACACCATCTACCAGCCCTCGGTCAAGCCAGCCCGATGCGCCAGACTTGGCACGGTCAAGCGCGGTGGTAAAAACCGCGTTTGGTATCAATCCACCGCCGTCCATCAGCCGCCACCGCCTTGAGCGCATGTTGGGCGACGCCCAGCTTGATGACCTGTTAGAAGATGTTGTTGCGCAGCGTCAAAGCCTTGCTGATTATGACGTGGTGGTGTGCGAAGGCTTGGTTGCCGATGACACAACCAGCTACAGCCAGCAGGTCAATGCCGCGCTTGCCAACGCGCTCGATGCCAAAGTGATTTTGGTCAGTAGTACCGATGTTGGCGAGGCGCAAGCAGCCGATGCGCTTGCCGACACGCTTGATGTGTTTGCACGGGCATTTGGTGGATTTGGTAGTGAGCGCGTGTTGGGCACGATTTTGATGCGTGTGCGCGGACTTGATGATGCCGACGCGGTGGCAGACCCACCCGTTGCCGCAGGCAGTGTGCGCTTGCCACTTACCGATGACTTTATTCACAGTGTGCAGCAGCAATCACCGACGTTTGGCGGTGAGCAATTTGCCATCATTGGCACAGTGCCGTTTAGCGCGTCGCTGAGCGTGCCGCGTGCGGTGGATGTGGCTGAGGTGCTTGACGCAACATGGCTCAATGAAGGCGCTGCCCAAACACGCCGCGTACTTACCACCAAGCTGGTGGCGCGTTCGGTTGCCAAGGCAGAGGATTTATTCAACCGTGGCACACTGCTTGTCACCCCTGCTGACCGTGACGATGTCATCATGGCCACCGCGCTTGCAGCCATGAATGGTGTGTCATTGGCAGGCTTGGTGCTCACAGGCGGTACTGCCCCAAATGACCACATTTTGCAGTTGTGCCAAGGCGCGCTTAAAATCGGCTTACCTGTGATGACCGTGCCGACTGACAGCTATGAAACCGTGCAAAAACTGGTGCAAGCCAACTATGAAATCCCTACCGATGACCAAAAACGCGCACTGGACGTGGCGCAATTTGTGGCCGCGTATTTGGATTTAGATTGGCTAAAATCCAACTTTAGCCAAAACCAAACAGCACCTCGACTATCGCCATCGGCATTTCGCCATCAGTTGGTCAAAACCGCGCAAGCTGCCAATAAGCGCATTGTGCTACCTGAGGGCAGCGAGCCGCGCACGGTAGAAGCTGCCATCATCTGCCAACGCCGCGGTATCGCCAACTGCGTGCTACTAGCCGCGCCCGATGAGGTGCATAAGGTTGCCGCCAATCGCGGACTTAAGATACCCGACGGCTTAGAAATCATCGACCCTGCGCCCTTGGTTGAACGTTATGTCGCGCCAATGGTTGAGCGTCGCAAAGGCAAACTTGATACCGCCAAAGCACAAGCGCAGCTGCAAGACACCGTGGTATTGGGCACGATGATGCTGCAACTTGGTGAAGTCGATGGCTTGGTATCGGGTGCGGTACACACCACCGCCAACACCGTGCGCCCTGCGTTTCAGCTGATTAAAACCGCGTCGCAATATTCGTTGGTGTCGTCGGTGTTCTTTATGCTACTGCCTGAGCAAGTCGTGGTGTACGGTGATTGCGCGATTAACCCAGACCCCACCGCTGAGCAACTGGCAGAAATCGCCATCCAGTCGGCGCAATCTGCCAAAGCATTTGGCATTGAGCCCAAAGTGGCGATGATTAGCTACTCAACAGGCGCGTCGGGCGAAGGCGCGGACGTGGATAAAGTGCGCCAAGCCACCGAGCTTGCCCGCCAACAAGCCCCCGACCTGCTGATTGATGGCCCTCTACAATATGACGCGGCCTCGGTCAAAAGCGTGGCAAAATCCAAAGCACCAAATTCACCCGTGGCAGGGCAAGCCAATGTGTTTATTTTCCCTGACCTCAATACAGGCAACACCACCTACAAAGCGGTGCAACGCTCGGCAAACGTCGTCAGCGTCGGCCCCATGCTACAAGGCTTAAACAAGCCCGTCAATGACCTATCGCGCGGTGCGCTGGTCGATGACATCGTTTATACGATTGCCTTGACAGCGATTCAAGCCGCTGATACGGGTAAGTAAATGCGCCATCTTAGTCACTGTACAAATAGGGGCAGGGGTGTCATGCCGCTGCCCGTTTTTTTTGTCATCGTATGACAACCACACCCACCCTTCGCGTGTGGCTGGGCGGCTCGTTTGACCCTGTGCATGTGGGGCATGTCGCCATGCTGCAACACGTCTATCAGTGTTTGCACCAAGCTGCGCCCGATTGGCCTATTGTCGCAAGTTTTTTGCCGACAGCAGGCTCACCGCTCAAAAACAGCCCGACGGCTAATGCCCATCGGCTTGCCATGCTTGAATGTGTGCTAGCCGACGTTCCCGACCTTGCGCTTGATGACAGCGAAATTCACCAATCACCACCCGTCTATACCATCGACACGCTAACCGCGTTTGCCAAACGCTACCCCGATGATGTGCGTATTTTTGTCTTAGGCGGTGACAGCGCGGCAAGCCTTGCGCGTTGGCGACATGGCGATGCGCTGCTGGACTGGGCAAATTTGTGGGTCATGGCGCGGACAGGTCAAAGCCATATGACACCCCATGCACTAGCCACAACCCTAGCGCAGTTTTTTGCCGCCAAACAAAACATCCTCACCAAGCAAGCGTATGACTTGATAAATAGCCATACGAACCTCATCTTTATAGATGATTTTGTACCGCCGATGGTTGCTAGCCGTGACATTCGCGCATGGCTTGCTGACCTTGGTCAGATGGACAGGGCGTGCCGTCATGCCACCGCGCCGCGTGATGCGCTATTGGCAATGCTCAACGCCGCCCTGCCAGCCGCTGTACTGGCCTATATTTTGCAGCATGGTTTATATGGGACAAATCCCCACTCGTCTGGCCATCCACGCTAAATGTATTTTAAATTTGTTAAGGAATCAATTCGCCTATGCGACAAAGTCAAACCACTTCTACCGCCAACCCAATGCCTACCGCGCGCGTCGATGCCTGCCTTGCTGTGGTTGCCGACGCACTTGACGATTTAAAAGCCAAAAATATCACCGTGCTGGATGTGGCGCAGCTGACCGATGTCACCGAACGTATTGTCATCGCTGAGGGTACGTCAAACCGCCATCTAAAAGCACTGGCCGACAATGTCGCTGTCAAAGCCAAAGCGCAAGGCTTTTTGCCATTGGGCGTTGAGGGACAAGGCTTGTCTGACTGGACGCTGATTGATTTGGGCGCGGTGGTAGTGCATGTGATGATGCCACAAGCGCGTAAATTTTATGATTTAGAGGGTTTGTGGGGTGCGCAAGCGGCAGCGCATTTGGCCTAATGATTGCAACTTAAGACAACTTGTTTGACTTAATTTATACATCGCATAGGTATGATCTGCCTATGCTTGTTTATTGAAATTTTGCCTAAAATTTTTCTGCAAATTCACTATTTATTTTTACTATTTTTTGTTATGTTACGGGTCTGTGAATGATATAAAAAATGTTAACGTGTGATGGATGCCAAGCAAAATGACAGACTCAGGTTTAAGTGTATTTGATTTATCCGATTATGAAATGTACCGTTTACAATCAATTGATGCCGTGTTGAATACTGATTGGCGTAAAACGGTTCATGATATTCTGCCCAAGCTGAATAAGGAAAGTCGGCAAATCGTTTTTGAACGGATTTTAATACCTCGTGGAATTTTATATGACAAATCAACCAAAAAATTCTATCATCAAAAACCTGCCAGCCTCGCTGATACTCTCCTAAAAACACCCATTGCCAATAACAAGTTATTGCAGATTACCAAACACATGCAAAGTTTGCTTGTGCCGCCTGCCGATGATTTTGACTTGAGGCAACATGCAGATAAAATTGAAGCATTATTGACTCATTTTGGCAAACTGGAATTGGATGAAAATAAAAATGAGCATCAAATTGCCCAAACTATCCGTGAGGCATTTTTGTATGATTTAGCCGCTTGGATTGACCAGCTTAGCATTGCGCAGCCCTTAGGCGTCAGACAGTTAGATGCCCCCATCATCAAGGATTATTTTAAGCTGTGTTTTATCAAGCAACAGTTGCAAGGTTGGGATTTTCGATCTTGGGAAGGTCAGGATATTGATAATCTTGCCATTGAAGATTTTCCAGAGATTTATAAGCAAGCTGCCAAAGAACGCCGCTTTTATATCGTTGAAGCGCCCAATTATTGGTTTTTTGTCGGCCAAACACCGCAAGTTGAGCAAAATCCTTATTCATTTCGGCGTTTTTTGTTTGAGGATCCCAGCAAAGACGGTAAATATGTCTATTTAACCCATGTGGTCGTTAATCGCCAACAGCTCAACGATCCTAATCAGCAACAAAAAACCACCTATGAGCTATCGCGCTTATTTACCATTGAACGCAGTGTGAGTGATGAAGCCAAAAAATTTGTTCAAGCCGCTAAAAATTCTGTCAATAAATATCTCAAACCAATATTGCGCGAGCCGTTAGCCGCTGATGGACGTGAGGCAAATACGCTGATCATTGAGCGTCTTGTGGATTTTGAAAAACAATTTTCTGTCTTGATTCTCAATAAAATACCCAGAGTGTTTAAGTCTGCCTCTCACCAAGTCGGTGACCTAGATTTTTTGTATTTTAATATTGATAGCTTATTCAAGCAGTTGATCGATGCGACCGAGGACTTTAAATTACAACCGCTTGCCAATTTTAGTGATGAGCCACAAAAAATGGTTATGCGCATGACCGCTTTGCGTTTACTTTTGCGTAAAACCCGTCCAATGCTGACAGATCCGAAATTAAATAACTCCCAAAAGCAACAACTGATTGACCAGCCGCTAAGGCTTTTGCAGGAATCGCTTGAAAAAGCCGAAGAGCAAGAGGCTTATTTAGCGCAACTTCAGCAACAATTATTAGAGTTTCAATCAGGTCAGGGCAAAGGTGGTTTATTGCACATTTTCAAGCGTAACCGCGCGCCACAATATACGATGGCAGAATTAAAAGAAGCGGATTATGAAGCTCGAGAAGCGTTATTTATTGATTTGGTTCGCATTGCTAAACAGCAGCGTACTTTGGTGACTTATATGGAATATGACTGCCAACTAATGACCGATGAGGAGCATCGGCATTATGCGTTTCCTGATGGGGAATGGGGTCTTACGCGCTTACCGAAACTGTTTCGTTTACCACAAGATCGAACAGAATTTAAAATCGCTAGCGTACGCCAAACCTTAGAGCGAGATATTTTCAAAAGCAAGCAAGACTGGTAAACCTGCTACCCTAGATTCCAACTCAAGTATTCAATCAGGGACAAAGACATCGATGATGTCTTTTTGTTGCCTATTGTTCCTTATTAAACTTTAACTCAAGCCGCTTGTGCGATTTGGTTATCCGCGCGGCGCATATACACTTGTAGCAGTAGTATAGCGACAATATAAGCGATTTGCGCGCTAATCGTCTGTACGGTCGGATAAAACCCTAGCCACTCAATGGCAGGTAAGCTGACATGCGTCATGCCCAAATGCCCTGTGAGCTGCAGCGCGTGTAAGCTTACGCCCAAAATCTTAAAGCCCAAGAAATAAATCACCCAAGTGAGCACTTGAAACAACTTGGGAATGGGCAGGCGTACCGATGTTTTGAGCAACACCAAGGCAACCGCCGCCAGTAACACCAACGCCATACCAATCCCAAGCCAAAAGTTTTGCATGCTAATGTTTGGCAACACGCCCACATAAAACAAAATCGTCTCCGCCCCCTCACGAAATACCGACAAAAAACTGAGCGCGAACAACGACGTGAAGCTACCTGCCGTCAAAGCCGCGCCCATGTGGCGTTGGATATAGCGGTTCCATGATTTGACCGAGGCTTTGCTGTGCAGCCATGCGCCAATGATAATCATCATTATCACCGCGACGATGCCAATATAGCCTTCAAACATCTCACGGTTGGCACCCGATGTCGCTGCTGGAAAGAGCTGCTGCAACGCCAAGGCAGCGGCGATACTTGCCAATAAGCCCGTGACAACGCCGCCATACACCCATTTTTTGCCGCGTGGTTGGTTGGCAGCGCTCAAGGCGGATAGCAGCGCAACAACCACCAACAACGCCTCTAAGCCCTCACGCAACAAAATCAACATCGAATCAAGCGCGGTGTATTGCGCGGCTGGGTTGATTTGAGCAAGCTCATCAATCAAGGCTCGTAGGTTGGCTTGTTGCTCAGGTTTTTGTCCGTTTGCCATCACCACAGGCACTTGGCTTTCTACGCGGCTATATAAGGCTGGGTTACGCGTGCTGACATCGCCCTCAATGCTTGGCCACAGGCTGATAAACTCGCCCAATTTGGCTTGTCCCGTTGCGTTGTCGCCTGCTTGGTAGGCGGCCAGTCCGTCACGCAACAGCCCAATACCGCTATCGAGTGTCGCGCCTTGTGGTACGGTCGCGTCTGCTGTTTCGCCTGCGTTGTAGCTGTCCAAATTTTGTTTTAGATTGGCCAGTTGGGTTTGGATTTGCGCGTAATTGACGGGGTTGGATGCTAGCGACACACGAATTAACGCCAGTGCGGTTTCGATTTTGCCATAATGCCCCATGCTGGTGTTACGCACGACGCGCTCATGCGCCAGCCACGTGCTATACAGCTGGTCATAGGCAGCGCGAAGTTTGGCAATGTCTTGTTCACCGCCATTGACGATTTGGGCAAACTGTTCATAAGCAGGCACGATTTTGGCAGCAAATGCCTTGCGTTTGGCAGAATAATCAACAGGATTTTGTTCTTTTTCAAAGGCGTATAACGCGCTTGATGCTGCCGATAGGTTGTCGCTGGTTGGATTTTGGGTGGCGGTGGTGATGGCTTGCGCTGCTGTTTGCCCAAGTTGTGATGATGTGGTGTTAAGCGCATCAAATTCGCTTTGCACTTGGCGCATAATGGTTTGCGCGTGTGCGGTATCACCTGCCTTGATTGCGCCCATCGCGTCAGAGAGTTGAATAAAAATCGGGCTTAGGTTGAGTTTTTTGTCGGCTGCTTGTTTATTCGTCTCGGTGCTGGCTGGTGTCGTCACTTGGGTCGGCTGGCTTGCGGTTGTGACAACGCTTGCACTTTGTGTATCGGGCTGTGCGGCAGCGGCATGGTTGAATGTACCAAGTCCACCGACTGCCAACGCGCCTGCCAACGTGAGGGTTTTACCAAATTGGGTGAATGTCATGATTTACCTTGCTTTATACCAATAAAGTGGTTGTGAGGTGCTTATAGCTACGTGAGCGTATCGCCAAACAGGATGAGTTCAGCTTAAGCCAGTTTTTCGGCTTGTTCAAACAGTGACTGCCCGATATATTCCCCCTGCTGCACGCCTCCAAAACAGGCAAACAGCCCACTGCCGATATGCGTGGTGTATTCATTCATTTTATCAAGCCGCCCAAGGGCATTTTGAATACCGATAAACTGCGCAGGGCTTTTTTGAAAGGAGATAAACAGCAGCCCTGCGTTAAATTGCCCTGTTTTAGGATCAATACCACTGGCATATGAATATGAACGGCGCAAGATGTGTAAGCCTGTGCGCTTAGCAAGACTCATGTGCGAAATTTCTGGAATCAGTGGCTTGCCATTGGGCGCGCTGGCATTGACATCAAAGTCATCAAACTCACCTGTTTTGCCGATGGCCGCACCTGAATCACGGTGCCGCCCAAAGGTTTCTTCTTGCCCTTTAAGTGAAGTGCGATCCCACGTTTCTAGGTGCATTTGGATCAAACGCACGACCAAATAGGTACCATCTTTGAGCCAACCTCGGTCAATCCAGATATTGTCATTCGGTGCTTTGATGGTGTTTTGGTTTGCCGTGCCATCTTTGAACGCAAATAGATTGCGTGGGGTTTCATTGCCGCTATCAAAGCTGACAAAACCCATTTGACTCCAGCGCATGGTGATATTGGAACGCGCTTGGCGTACCAACTGACGCACGGCATGAAACGCCACTTGCGAATCTTCTGCGCACGCCTGAATACAGATGTCACCGCCTGCTAGCTCTGGGCGAATTTGGTCACGTGGAAACGCAGGCAGGCTGGCAAACTCGGGTGGTGCCAGTTTTTCCATGCCCAGTTTTTTCAAAAAACTTGGGCTGATACCAAACGTGATGGTCAAACCATACGCGCCCAAACTGTCCGCTTCACCTGTATCAACAGGGGGCACAAACGGGCTGTCGTTATAGGGCTTGATGTTGTCGCCTTGGGTCAGTTTGGCGGCATAATCGGTCCAATCTTTGAACATTTGGACAATCGCCGCGCGGTCGGTGGTATGCAAATCAAGCACCAAAAAGTAGTTTTGGCGTTGAGTTGGTGTGGTGATGCCCGCTTGGTGTTGTCCATAAAAATCGTATTGGCTATCGGCAAAACAGTTTTTGGTACTATTGGCATCACTGCCTGCGTGTTTGGGATTTTCGTTTTTATCAGCAACTTGACTGGTATTGGTGGCTGTGGGATCATCATTGCTTGCGCTTGACGCGGTATTTACTGCCGCTGTGCCGCCAGATTGACTTGTAGGCTGACAAGCCGATAAACCCAATGCACCTGCTGCACCCGTCGCACCGATTACCCCCAAAGACGTTAAAAATCGGCGGCGGTCTAGGCGTGGTGTGTCAGCATTAAATGTTTGATTGGTGTGTTGGCGCAAGTCAGTTGGTATGCCTTCGCTATTTGCCTGTTGATTTTGCCGTGTTGCCATACCTGTTACCTCTTTATTAACCACTACTTTCACCAACTTACCAATGTAGCCCTATTTTGGCTTTATCTGCCCACGTTTTATAAAATCACACCCATCCGTGCCAATGGCTCGCCCAATTTATTGACCGCTTCTGCCAGTGCCTTGGTGTCCTCAGGCTTAAGTTCGGTATAAGAGACGTAGTCATTGGTACCGATCTTGTATTGATCCAACAAGGCATCAACTTGGGCAAAATGCGTTTCAAGCTCGGTCACCAGTGCTGGGTCTTTGGCTTGGATTTTAGGCTTTAAAATCTCAAAAATCTTTTTTGCCCCGTCAATATTGGCGCGAAAGTCGTACAAATCGGTGTGTGAAAAAATCTCTTCCTCGCCTGTGATTTTGCTAGTAGACACTTCATTGAGCAAATCCACCGCACCTTGCACCATCAAGTCACCATCGACATCTGCGGTAGGTATTTTGGCGCGTAGCTCTTTGATATCAGCAAGCAGTTGATCGGCGTATTTCTCAGTACCTTTGGTGGTGTTTTGTGTCCACAAGATTTTTTCGATGGCGTGAAAACCTGTCCAAATCTCATCAGGCTCAAGGTCTGCCTCGCGGTTGTCAATGCGTGGGTCAAGATCGCCAAAACTTTCGGCGATTGGCTCAGAGCGCTCATACGGCATACGCGCGATGGGGTACAATGCCTTGGCTTCTTCAAGCTTGCCTTCTTTGAGCAAGGTGGTGAATCTTTCGGTATCAGCAAGTAACTGGTCGATCTGCCCTTCTACCCAAGCTTTGTACTCAGCGGTTTCGGCAGATAGATCCACCGTGCTGGTGGCGGTGCTGGCATTGGCTGCGGTTGTTGTGGTGGGCGCAGCGGCTTCGGTTGCCGTTGGCGCGGCGGCTGTTTTGGGTTTTTGTTGGCAACCAGTTAGCAGCAGTGCCGCCCCAAACGCCCCTGCCAAAGCCCACTGATAAAATCCATACCGCAACATTTGTCCCTGTTTTGCCATTGCCATCACCTATTGACGAAGAAAATACCTTGCATTTAAATGGTTATTATAATTTAGATGATAATAGTTATCAATCTTTAGCGAAAAAATTTAGCATTCAGCGTCTAACAGGCCAAAAAAACCGCCTATCACGGATAGACGGTTTGGTAAAATTTATAACGATTTTAACACTCAAACAAGGCTTAACCAAATTTACCTTCGATATAATCTTTGGTTTCTTTACGTTCTGGGTTGGTAAAGATTTTTTGGGTAGGCCCCATTTCCATCAAATCGCCTAAATACATATACACCGTATAGTCTGAAACACGCGCCGCTTGCTGCATGTTGTGCGTCACAATGGCGATGGTGTATTCGTGTTTTAAGTCATTGATCAAATCTTCAATCGAACCTGTTGAGATTGGGTCAAGTGCTGAGGTCGGCTCATCAAGCAGCAAAACCTCTGGACGCGTTGCCACACCGCGTGCGATACACAGACGCTGCTGCTGACCACCCGATAATGACAAGCCTGATTCGCGTAGCTTATCTTTGACCTCATTCCACAATGCCGATTTTTTGAGTGCCCATTCTACACGCTCATCAAGCTCTGCTTTGTTCAATCGCTCATACAAACGCACACCAAATGCCACGTTGTCATAAATTGACATCGGGAACGGGGTCGGCTTTTGAAATACCATGCCCACACGCGCGCGCAGTAGGTTTAAATCCACCGATTTATCCAAGATATTTTGCCCATCAAGGTTAATCTCGCCTGTGGCGCGCATACCAGGGTATAGGTCATACATACGGTTAAAGGTACGCAACAGCGTTGATTTACCACAACCCGACGGCCCGATGAAAGCGGTAACCTTTTTGTCAGCGATGTCTAGGTTGATGTTTTTAAGCGCGTGAAATTTGCCGTAATAAAAATCCAAGTTACGGATTGCCATTTTGGCGGGTGTGCCGTGGGCTGCCGCCGCGTCATTTACTGTCGCAGGAGTAGCTGCTGTCGTGTCATTAACGATCATATCAAATACCTGTCTTTTTTTTAGCTGTTTGATAGCTGTCTGATAAAATGTTTAGCCAATTAGCCGCCATTAGTGAGATTTTTGCTCTTTACCACCTAGCAAGCGTGCGATGATGTTAAGCGCCAATACCGCAAGCGTGACCAACAACGCACCCGCCCAAGCCAATTGGTTAGATGAGGGGTAAGGCTGGCTGGCGTACTGATAAATCACGTTGGGCAAGTTTGCCATCGGTTGGCTCATGTTGGTGCTAAAGAACTGGTTGTTGAGCGCGGTGAACAAAAGCGGCGCAGTTTCGCCCGAAATCCGCGCAAATGCCAACAGCACGCCCGTCATGACACCTGTCTTAGCCGCACGCAAAGTCACCGAGCTGACCAGTTTCCACTTCGGTGTGCCCAGCGCATAGCCTGCTTCACGCAAGGTATTGGGCACTAAGCGCAGCATGTTTTCGGTGGTACGCACAACCACGGGAATCACCAACAACGCCAACGCCATCGCACCTGCCCAACCCGAGAAGTTGCGTCCTTGCACCATCAAGGCAAAGATAAATAGACCGATAACAATCGACGGCGCTGACAGCAAAATGTCATTCATAAAGCGTGTCATCTTGCCAAGCCAGCTGCCTTCAGCAAATTCCGCCAAATAAATCCCTGCCATGATGCCAATTGGCGTACCAACCAGCAGCCCCAAACCTGTAATCATCACCGAGCCGACAATCGCGTTACGCAACCCCCCAACATCATTGGGTGATGGCGTATCTTGGGTAAAAATTGGCATGGTAATCATCGCATGCGCGCCTGCGGTGAATAGCTTAATTAAAATCAGCCCCAAAAACACCAAACCAAACGCCACCGAGCAGCCTGCAAAGATAAGCCCCAACGTGTTATAACCTTGACGGCGTTTATAAAGTGCGTTATTACGTTCCATACAATCTCCTAAGCCGTGCGGCGTGGTTATTTTTTGCCTTGGTTTTGATCCATGCGCGCCAACATGATCTTAGAAATCACCAGCACGATAAAGGTAATGATAAACAGCAAGAAGCCCAAGTGCAGCAACGATGACTGATGCAAACCCTCTGACTCAGCAAATTCATTGGCAAGCGATGAGGTGATCGACACACCTGACTGGAACAAACTTGGGCTGATGTTGTAGGCGTTACCAATCACAAACGTCACCGCCATCGTCTCACCCAGCGCGCGCCCTAGACCCAAGATAATACCACCGACCACACCCGCTTTGGTGTAAGGCAACACCACCTTAGTCATCACCTCCCACGTCGTCGCGCCCAAGCCATACGCTGATTCTTTCAGCATTTGTGGGGTAATCGCAAACACATCGCGCATCACCGACGCGATAAATGGGATAATCATCACCGCCAAAATCAAACTGGCGGTAAACAAACCAATCCCCATCGGCGCGCCCTGAAACAGCTTGCCGATAACAGGCACATTGCCTAAATGCTCAATCAACCACGGTTGAATGTATTGACCAAACCATGGCGCGAACACAAAAAAGCCCCACATACCATAGATAATCGATGGAATACCTGCCAACAGCTCGATGGCGATACCCAATGGACGCTTAAGCCAACCGGGGCATAGCTCGGTCAAAAACATCGCAATCCCGAAACTGACAGGCACCGCAATACAAATTGCAATCACAGAGGTCACCAGCGTGCCATAAATTGGTGCCAATGCACCATAAACATCCGAACCTGTGTCCCATTCTGAGCTGGTGTAGAACGACAGCCCAAATTCCTTCATACTCGGCCATGCGCCCAAAAACAATGAAACCAAAATACCGCCGAGCAAAAGCAATACCAAAAACGCAAAAAAGCGCGTCGCATTGACGAACAGCCAGTCATAACGCTGCTGCTTGGCTAATTGTGCTTGTAAATCCGACATAACCCGCGTGCCTTCAAAAATACTGGAAAAATGGCGAAAAGAAAAATCGTGACAAAAACCGCAAAACCAGATAAAGCCAGCGACTGACCGAAGCCAATCAATCTTTGACCAAAAAAAAGCGTAGAGCCGACGTTGTCTGGTAGTGCTCTACGCTTTGCGGTGAGAAAATAGCGTTTTAACGGTACTCTCTCATGGTCTATGTCATGAACATGCGTCCAACATCAATGAATCATTAAGAGGCTGGCGCGGCGGCTGATGCCACAGCAACGGCGGTGTTATCGCCCATAGTGGCTGAGCTGGTGTAAACAGGCTGACCGTCTGCACCCACCACTTGCTTCCAGCTATCGCGGAACGCTGCTTTACTGGCTTGACCAAATGGTACAAAGTCAAGTGATTTGGCAGCGTCATCACCATTGGTGTACGCCCAATCAAAGAACTCCAATACCGCTTTGGCTTTGGCAGGATCGGTTGGTTTTTTGTGTACCAAAATGAAGGTCGCAGCAGAAATCGGCCATGCGTTGGCATCGGCTTGGTTGGTTAGCACGATATTAAAGCCAGGTGTATTTGCCCAATCAGCGTTACCTGCTGCTTCAAAGGTTTCAGCGGAAGGCTGAACAAAGTTACCAGCCGCATTTTTCATTTGGGTATATGCCATGTTATTTTGCTTGGCATAGGCGTATTCAACATAACCGATTGAGTTTTTGGCACGCATCACGTTACTTGCCACGCCTTCGTTGCCCTTACCACCTGCACCCGTGGCTGCAGTTGGCCATTTGATTGACGCATCTGCGCCAGGACCTGCTTTCCACTCTGGTGATACAGATGATAGATAATGCGTGAAGTTAAAGGTTGTACCTGAACCGTCTGAACGGAAAATCGTGGTAATTGGCGCATCTGGCAATGTCACACCTGGATTTAGCGCGACAATCGCTGGATCATTCCATTTGGTAATTTTGCCCAAGTAAATGTTTGCTAGCGTCGTGCCGTCAAGTTTCAATTGACCAGGTTGAACGCCGTCGATATTCACCACAGGCACTACCCCACCGATTACGGTTGGGAACTGGATCAAGCCGTCTTTTTCCAAGTCTTCTGCGGACAAAGGCTTGTCCGACGCACCAAAATCGACTGTGTTGGCAATGATTTGCTTAATACCGCCTGATGAACCAATCGACTGGTAGTTCACTTGCCCACCTGTTGCGGCTTTATAATCACCCGACCATTTGGCATAAATCGGTTGTGGGAATGATGCACCTGCGCCAGTGATGGTTTGACCAACGGCTTGGTTACCGCCTGCAGGCGCAGTGGTGTTAGCGGTATCAGCACCTGTGGTTGCGGCGGTATTGCCGTTGTCGGCTGGTTTGTTACCACAGGCAGTTAGTGCCAATGTAGCAGCGACGATTGCGCTTAGCAATGAATAACGCATGGAAACTCCTTAATATATAATGTTCGTGTGCACACAAATATCCCAAAGTAGGATATTTAGAATAGATGACAGAATTGTGATGTTAAGTAAACAACTTTAAAGAAACACGCAAAATTTTGCATATTTTTACAATAAAGTGTGACATTATTATGACAAAAATGTGACAAGGTCAATATCAGAGCAATTTAGTCAAGTTTTCTGTAAGCAAATTTTTCATAATAGCATGGCGTCGCCTAAAACTTTATTTGAACTTTTTTTGGATCGTATGACATCGTAAAATCAACTTGTCTAGATAGATACAATGTTTGCCGTTACAAAAAATTTAATATTTTGCTTGTTATCTTTAAAATTTACTTTATACTGGCGGTCAGCTTGTCAAGGATTGCCGCGCGCAATCGGCATCTATAATGATGCACCGCATTATGTTAAGTCTGTTTTGAAGTATATTTGTGTATCCTTTTTTCCTAGATTTTGATTGATGTTGTTGGCGTATGCTCGGTCAAACTATGATGTTTGGCGGCTGTGATACGCGTTGGATACAAGCTGAGTGACGATGAGCGTGATTTTTACAACAACGGCTCGTTATGATTTAGGACGCTCAAATTTGAGCAGAGATTGGATACTGGTATGTCAAATACAGTCAGCGGTACGGTTAAGTGGTTTAACGAAGCCAAGGGTTTTGGTTTTATTCAGCAGGATAATGGCGGTAAAGATGTGTTCGCACATTTTAGCCAAATTGCAGGTTCGGGTTTTAAAACTTTGCATGAAGGGCAACGCGTGTCATTCACGGTTAGCAATGGTCAAAAAGGCGAACAGGCCAACAATATTGTGGCGCTATAACTTGACGTGATCGGCTCAATCTCAACCGCCGATCAGGTAAAAAATAAAAGGCAAATGACATTCGTTTGCCTTTTTTTGTGCCTTGTATCTTGTTTATTTTTTCTTTTACCCTATTTAAAACTGCTATTAGCTAACGGCTGTGTCCACTGCAGGCAATTCGGTCATATCCCAACGCGGCAAACAGCTGACCGCCAAATCATCGTGTTGCCCTGCGCGTAGCCGCTGCCAGCCTGTAAACGCAATCATCGCGCCATTGTCGGTGCACAGGGCAGGCGGTGCATAATATACCGTGCCACCGATGGCGGTAAGCTGCTGCGCAAGCGCTTGGCGCAAACGTGTGTTGGCACTCACCCCGCCTGCAATCACCAGTCGGCGCATACCTGTAGCTTGCAGGGCTTTGCGGCACTTTTTTACCAATGTATCCACAACAGCGTGTTCAAAACTTGCCGCAATGTCGGCACGGGTTTGGTGGTCGGCAGGGTTATTGGGATCGGTTGGGTGGTGAGCAATGAGGTTATGCACGGCAGTTTTCATACCGCTAAAAGAAAAATCCAACCCTTGTCCAAGCATGGGGCGCGGTAGGTCATAGGCGTTGGGGTCGCCCTGTTGGGCTAAGCGTGAGATGTTCGGGCCACCTGGATACGGCAATTCTAGCATTTTGGCGGCTTTGTCAAAGCATTCACCTGCCGCGTCATCAATACTTTGCCCCAGTATCTGATAACGCCCGATACCCTCAACCGCCACAAGCAACGTGTGACCGCCCGAAACCAGCAACGCGACAAACGGAAATTCGGGCGCGTCCGTTGACATCAACGGCGCAAGCAAATGCCCTTCCATGTGATGCACGCCGATGGCAGGCACGTCAAGCGCGTACGCAAGGCTGCGTCCAAATAGCGCACCTGTCATCAAAGCACCGACCAACCCCGGCCCTTTGGTATAGGCTACCGCGTCAATGTCGCGTTTATTGAGCCCCGTTTGGGCAAGTAGCTCATCAAGCAACGGCACCAATTTGCGGATATGATCGCGGCTTGCCAGCTCTGGCACCACGCCCCCATAGGTAGCGTGCAGCTCGATTTGGCTATACAACACCTGCCCGATGATCCCAGCGGCAGGATCGGGCACATGGCCATCAAAAATTGCCAAACCAGTTTCATCGCAAGATGTTTCAAGCCCCAATACGCGCATGGCTGCTTCCTTTGTTTGATTGAATATGACAGGCTAACTATGAGGGCAACGTGAGCAAATTTCAGCCTTTGATGGGCAACAGTACAACGGGCAACAGTTGGCTTGGCTTTTACTTGGCTAGGTCTGCCGCGTTATTGTTGTACCAAAGGCATGGCATGGTTGCTATCAGCAGGCAGGCGCGGCTTGATGCCGTCATTGACGATGACGACATCGATAGTCAGCCCGTGCGCAAACGGCTCGGCAAATACATAAGTATAGCGGCTAGGCTTGATGCGCGGTGTGGTATGAACAATAAACTCACTGGTTTTGCCTGCGGTTAGCTCGTGTGAGACATACGCAGTGCCAATTTGGTCAAGCACTTTGGCAAGCACTTCATTGACCGCCATACCCACCGTGAGGTTATAGCGCGCGCTGTTGGCGTCGACGTGATACGCATCGGCATAGGCTTGCACAGGCTTGCTATCAAGCGCAAATGGGTAGTCAAACGTATTTTTGTCCACCGCAGTGACGCCCGAATCAATTTTTGTCCAATCTAGCGCTTGCGACAAGCGCGCGTTGGTATCAGCGGTGGCAACTTGGGCAGATGCGTGGGCTATACTAGCAACGGGGGCAGAGTCGGCAGAGCTAGTAGCTGCCGACTCTTGGGCAGGTTGGCACGCGCTTAACATACCTGTGATAATAAACAGCCATAGTAAGCGCGGACGGTACAAGCTTGGCACAGCACGCATTATGCCGTGACCTCGGTGGTGCTGACAGGCACACTTAGCAAGTGGCGATTGGCGCGGCGTTCAATCACACGAAACATCGCAATAAACACCGATGCCAATATCAGATACAATACCCCTGCGGCAAAGTACATCTCAAGCGTGGCATAGTTTTTGGCAATCAGCGTTTTGGCTTGCCCCGTCAAATCCATGATAGAAATTGTTGAGGCCAACGCACTGCCTTTGAGCATAAAAATCACCTCGTTGCTGTAGGCAGGTAGCATGATACCAAACGCGCGCGGCAAAATAATACGGCGCAGCTTTTGGCGGTACGACATACCAAGCGCGTCCGCGGCTTCATTTTCACCCTTTGGAATGGCTTTGACCGCACCGCGGATAATCTCTGCCGTATAAGCAGCGGTGTTGAGGGTAAACGCGACAATCGCCCAAAAATACGGCTTGGCAAGCACCTCGTCCCACAACCAGCCATGCTTCATGCTATCAGGGATAAACGGCCCGATGCCATAATAAATCAAAAAAATCTGCACCAGTAGCGGCGTGCCACGAAAAAAGAACATATACGCAAACGGCAACGCCGCAACATACGGACGCTTAGACAGCCGCGCCAACGCCAATGGCACAGCCAGTATCAACCCCAAAATTCCCGATATCACCACCAAACCGATGGTAACCAACGACGCATTTAACAGCGCAGGTAAGCTATCCCAAATGACTTGCCAATTCCACGACATCTTAGTTCCCCATCGCTGTCAGTTTGCGGTCGGTGGTTTGGCGCAGCAAGCGTTTGGCATAACGCTCGGCAGGGTTGTTGTACCACTCAAGTGCCATCAAAATCGCGGTTATCACCACCGTCATCAGCAGATAAATACACGCCGCTGCCAAATAAAACGCGAACGGGCGCTGGGTAGAAGTCGCTGCCACTGTCGATTGGCGCATCAAATCATCAAGCCCAACCACCGACACCAACGCTGTGTCCTTGAGCAGCACCAAAAATAAGTTCCCCAAACCCGGCAACGCAATGCGCCACATCTGCGGCAAAGTAATCCGCCAAAAAATCTGCCATGGGCGCATACCAAGCGCCTGCCCCGACTCGCGTTGCCCGTGCGGAATTTCTTGAAACGCCATGCGAAATGTCTCGGTGGCATACGCACCAAACGCAAACGACAGTGCGGCCACGCCTGCCCAAAACTGGCTGATTTCCACATAGTCGTTGTAGCCAACGCGTTTGAGTACCGCCATCAGCAGCATTGAGCCGCCAAAATAAATAAACAGCACCGACAACAGCTCAGGAATTCCGCGCACCAGTGTGGTATAAGCGGTTGCGATAGCACGCAATACGGCAAAGCGCGATAGCTTGGCACTTGCGCCCAATAGCCCCAATAACAAGCCGATGACAAGACTGGTCAGCGCAAGCTTGATGGTAATCAGCGAACCGCTTAGCAGTAAATGCCCATAGCCTTGTAAATCAAACACTGGTTTGCCTCTGCTGTCTGTTTATCGGTTAATGATTGTCAAAATCACGGATTGGTCGCACTGGCAGGCGCGGTGATTTGCTGCCCTGCCGCACTGGCGGCTGGCGATGTTGTGGTAGCACTTGCGCCCAAATTGCCAAAATGCTGCGCCACAATGCGGTCATACGTGCCATTGGCACGGATAGTGGCCAACGCGGTATTCAGCTCCTCTTTGAGAGGATCGCCACGGCGCACCGCAACCGCCAATTTATCTTGGATATCAATTGGCGCACCTCTTTGGCTAAAGCCTTGACCCGATGGCGTTTGTAGCCACACCAATGCAGGCGCACGATCCGCCACCATGGCATCAGCGCGACCTGCTGCCAAATCCATAAATGCATTATCAAGCGTATCATACAGCTTGACGTTGGCATTTGGATGCTTGTCAGCAAGCCACTGCGCCGAGATCGTTGAACGCTGCGCGGTCAGGGTATGGCTATCAATTTGTGCCGTATCATCGGGGTTAAAGGTGCTGTCATCACGCGCCAAAAACACCAACATATTATCAAAGTATGGCTCGGTAAAATCCACCTGTGCCGCGCGCTCAGGCGTAACCGACATCGCCGACACAATCGCGTCATATTTGTGCGCGTTTAAGGCAGGAATGATGCCGTCCCAATCTTGCGCCTTGATGGCACACTGCGCCTTAAGCTCCGCGCACAAGGCTTTGGCGATATCGACATCAAAACCCGCCAAGCTGCCATCGGCATCGGTGTAATTAAACGGACGGTACGCGCCTTCAGTGGCGATACGCAGCATCCGACTGCCTGCGCCTGTACTGCTCGCGCCTTGTGCATCGGCACTGCCTGTAGGGTTGTTGGCAGGCTGACACGCGCCCAGCAACACCGCGCACAACGCACCCACCCAAAAGGGCTTGGCGGCGTGTACCTTGGATGAATGGTTTAGCCCAAAACGTTTTAGTAAATTCATTGCACTCATGTGTCAGTCCTTGACGGGTCGGGTCAATCAAAGTATTTGCCGTTTGATAGCATCTGATTTATTGATGAATATCGGCAAAATATTGATGGTACAACTTGTCGTATTTACCGTTGGTTTTTAGCGCGGCTAACGCGTCGTTAAACTGCCCCACCAGCGGGTCGTTTTGGCGCATGGCGATGGCGATTTTATCGTCAATTTTAATGGGCTCGCCCTTGACCTCAAACCCCTGTCCACGGTCAGTTTTTAGCCAATGCAAGGCAGGTGCGCTGTCAGACAACATCAAATCCGCCCGTCCTGACGCAAGGTCAAGATAAGCGTTTTCTTGGTTATCATAGCTTTTTACCACCGCATTGGGAAAATGCGTTGCGATATAGTCCGCCGCGGTGGTCGAACGCTCAACGGCAATGGTTTTACCTGCCAAATCATCCGCGCCTTTGTCCACGCCTTTTTTGCCCAATATCACCAAGTTATTGATAAAGTAGGGCTCGCTAAACGTCACCACCTCGCGGCGTTTGGGGGTGTCTGACATACTTGCCATAATCGCGCTGTACTTTTGCGCTTGTAAGCCTGGAATCAGCCCATCCCAGTCTTGTGAGATGATTTCACAGCGAATTTTGGCTTGCTCGCACAGCGCATGAGCAAGGTCAATCTCAAAGCCCACCACGTTGCCTTGCGCGTCTTTGTAGCTAAAAGGCGCGTAGCTTGATTCGGTAGCAATGCGAATTTGCGGCCAGTTGGCGCTGTCAGTGGCATTGCCAGCCGCGCTTGCCGTGGCAGGCGTATTGGCGGCAGCAGAATCTGCCGATTGTTGGCAACCACTGACCGCAAATGCCGCCAGTCCTGCCAATAGCCCCGACACGCACACGCTGCGCCACATTGGTGCTGTCCGATTCATCCCCATCACTGTCATATTCACCCCACCTACTGTTAGATTATTGCGCAAAATGTCGCTGTTGTAGCTTGGCAAGCTCGCCGTTGTTTTTCAGCGTCGTCAAAGCGTTGTCAAGCTCGCCTTTGAGTGCATCCCCCCGACGCACTGCCATGGCAATGTTGTCATTGTTGTCGATTTCATCCCCAACAATGGCAAACTTATCACGGTTTTGCTTAAGCCACTCAGACGCGGTGACTTTCTCTGCCAACACGCTATCAACGCGCCCCGATTTTAAATCCATAAAGGCGTTGTCATAGGTGTCATACAGTTTTAGGTCGTTATCGGCTTTAAAATGGTCTTGCAAGTATTGCCCCAGTGTGGTTGAGCGTTGGGTGGCAAGTTTGTAGCCTTTGATGGTCGCAGGGTTGAATTTACCTGTGGTTGGTGCAAGCCACACGATGGTGTTTTTGTAGTAGGGTTGGGTAAAATCAACCTGCGCGGCACGCTCAGGCGTGACCGACATACCCGAGACAATCGCATCATACTTGCCTGCCAACAAGCCTGGGATAATGCCATCCCAATCTTGCGCGACGATTTGGCAATCGGCTTTGAGCTCAGCGCAGACGGCTTTTGCCACGTCCACATCATACCCTGCCAAGCTGCCATTGCTGTTGGTGTAGTTAAACGGCTGGTACGCGCCTTCGGTGGCGATACGGATTTTTTTGCCGCTGGTGGCTGTGCCATTGTCGGCAGTGCCAGCGGCATCGCTGGTGGTTTCATTGGCTTGTTGGCACGCGCCAAGACTAACAGCGGCAACACACAACGCCACACGAGACAAACGTCCGAGTGGTTGCGCCGAACGCGCGGCATACGACATCACAGACATACTCATTCCTTGCTTGCCCGATGGGCGCGATGGATAACGGTTATCATCTCAACCGCTAATTTTTAGCTTAAATAGAGCCATTATGACAAATGGGTTAAAAGTAACATAAAATTACCAAAATGCAAGCAAAAATCATCAATCCTTGCTGGCAACCGCTTGGCAAAACAGGCTAAAACGATTGATGGCTTGCCATAAACTCACGCACACGCGCCGATTTTGGCGCGTCAAACACCTGCTCAGGCGTACCCATCTCCTCAATCCGCCCTTGGTGCAAAAACACCACTTGGCTTGACACATCACGGGCAAAACGCATCTCATGGGTCACAATCAGCATGGTGCGCCCCTCTTCTGCCAAGGACTTCATCACCGCCAACACTTCATTGACCAGTTCGGGGTCAAGCGCGGACGTGGGCTCATCAAACAGCAACACCTGCGGCTGCATGGCAAGCGCGCGCGCAATGGCAATGCGTTGGCGTTGTCCGCCCGACAGGTTATCGGGATACGCGTTTTTCTTGTCAAGTAGCCCAACGCGCGTAAGCAGACGCTCAGCTTCAGCAATCGCTTGGTCTTTGGGGATTTTGAGCACCTGTGTTGGGCCTTCAATGATATTTTGCAAAATCGTGCGGTGCGGCCACAAATTAAAGTTTTGGAACACAAACCCCATTTTGCTACGAAACTGCTCAAGCTGCCGCTGATTGGCGGCGACCAATTCGCCCGTTTTGTTGCGGCGCAGCTGCAGCTGCTCACCGCCCAAAAAAATCTCGCCCTGTGAGGGGTTTTCTAACAGGTTGATACAGCGCAGCAAGGTTGATTTGCCAGAACCACTTGAACCCAAAATACTAATCACATCGCCATCGTGCGCTTGCAAGGACACGCCTTTTAACACCGACAACGCGCCAAAATTTTTGTGAATATCATTGAGTTGTAGCGCGACTGGACGCTCGGAAACAGGCGTGATAATCGAATCTGGCATGGTGGTCATTGGGTCTGGCTAGGCTCGCGTTGGTGAATGAATGGGCGTTTGCGCGGCAGCAATACCGCCAAACGGGCTTAACAACTTGGCTAAAATAGGCTAAAAAAGTTAAAAACGGGATATTTTCCCGTAAAACGCCGCAAAAGGCAAACATTTCCCACAAAAATTGTCGTTAAATCATCACAAACGTTGGGTGGGCGCGTGCAGACAGTTGTAATTTGGCGGCGGATTTTTTACCATGCAGGTTGGGCGGTGTTATATCGTTGATTTTTTTATGCCCTATTTTTTTTTGTTCTTTGGCTGATTAAAGGCGCTGCCATGACCACCTCGACCCCTAACGCTTTAGCTTCCACTGCGGATTTATCCACAACCGCTTCTACAACGGCCGATGTCACCGATGTTGGCGCGTATATGCACACACTTGGCGAACGCGCCAAAACCGCTGCCTTTGCCCTGGCAAACGCTGATACGCGGCGCAAAAACCATGCCCTACAAGCCATCGCCGATGCCCTACAAGCCGCAAAAGCCGATATTTTGGCCGCCAATGCGCGCGACGTTGCCAACGCTGCGGCCACAGGGCTTGATGCGGCATTGCTTGACCGCTTGACCTTGACCGAAAGCCGCTTTGCCGCGATGTTGCACGGTTTGCATGATGTCATCGCCTTGCCTGATCCCATCGGCACAATCACTGATTTGCAATATCGCCCATCGGGTATCCAGCTGGGCAAAATGCGTGTGCCGCTTGGCGTGGTTGGTATGATTTATGAATCACGCCCCAATGTCACCATTGAGGCGGCAAGCCTTGCGCTCAAATCGGGCAATGCCATTATTTTGCGCGGCGGCTCAGAGGCGTTTTATTCCAATCAAGCATTGGCGGCGTGTGTGCAACAAGGCTTGCAAGTGGCAGGTTTGCCCAGTGACGCGGTGCAAGTTGTCGCCACCACTGACCGTGCGGCCGTGGGTGTGTTGGTGACGCTGACGGACTTTGTGGATGTCATCGTACCACGCGGCGGCAAAGGGCTGATTGAGCGTATCAGCCGTGAGGCGCGCGTGCCTGTGATTAAGCATTTGGACGGTAATTGCCACACGTTTATTGACCGTTTTGCAGATATTGCGATGGCAACCGACATCTGCGTGAACGCCAAAACCCAGCGTTACGGCACGTGCAACACGATGGAAACCTTGCTGATTGATGCGGCGATTGCCGAACACGCGCTGCCTGTGGTGGCGCAGGCGATTGTTGCGGCGGATAACGCCATGCAGCTGCGCGTCTGCCCCACATCGCTACAACTTTTACAACCGCTGCCTGCGCTGCACGGTCATCTCACGCCAGCGGCCGCCAGCGACTGGGATGCTGAATTTTTAGCGCCGATTTTGGCCATCAAGGTGGTGGCAGACATCGATGCCGCCATCGCACACATCAACCGCCACGGCTCAGCGCATAGTGACGCGATTGTCACCGCGCACTACCCACACGCGCTACGCTTTTTGCGTGAGGTGGACTCTAGCAGCGTGATGATTAACGCCTCAACGCGCTTTGCTGACGGCTTTGAATACGGCTTGGGCGCAGAAATCGGCATTTCTACCGACAAAATCCATGCCCGTGGCCCTGTGGGCTTGGAGGGTTTAACCAGCCAAAAATGGGTTGTATTTGGGCATGGTGAGGTGCGCGGATAAGCTGGCAGTTGAAAGACTATTAGCCCAAAGGCTCGCCCAAAAACATCAAACGGCGGATACGGTGTTTAATTGTTTAATACTGCACCTTATTCGCTGTGTAAAAATTTTAAACCAAAAATTTAGCTAGCCTCAACCTCGGCTTGTTTTTTCTCACGAATCAACACACGCGCGGCGACCAGCCCCAGCTCAAACAACAGCCACATCGGCACAGCAAGCAAAATCATCGACAAGCCATCGGGCGGTGTGACAAACGCCGCAATACCAAAACAGCCAACGATGATATAACGACGCTTATCGGCCAATGACTGCACCGACACCACGCCTGCCAACACCAACAGCAGCGTAACCACAGGAATTTCAAACGTTGCTCCAAACACCAAAAACAGCTTCATGACAAAATGCAAATAACTGTCAATATCCGTCATTGGCAGCACGCTGGTTGGCGAAAATTTGATAAAAAAGCCCAGCACACTTTTGAGCACAACAAAATACGCAAACGCCACACCCGTATAAAACAACACCACCGATGACACCAACACAGGCACGGCAATGCGCTTTTCATGCTTATACAGACCGGGCGCGACAAATGACCAAATTTGCCACAAAATATACGGCATGGCAAGCATGGCGGACAGATACAGCGTAAGCTTAATCGGTGCTAAAAACGGTGAGGTAATATCCGTAGCAATGATGCTTGAATTTGGCGGCAGCATAGCCACCAGCGGCACCGAAAACGCGTCATAAATCTGCCGCGCAAACCCAACCAACGCCAAAAACACCACCAACACAGCAGCAAAAATATGAATCAAATGCTTGCGCAGCGCAATCAAATGCTCGGTAATCGGCATATCCGCCAGTGCTTGCTCGCTGGCGGCTGCATCACGCAGACGATCTTGGGCAAGCTGTTCGGGCGTTTTTTTGGTTTTTAGCAGTTTCATTGCACGCCCCTAGCCTTGTTGTGCTGTGTGGGTGGGTTGGGCATTCATCAGCGGCAACGCGCGACGATTGGGCAGGCGCGGCGCAGGTGGTAGGCGCAAGTTGCGTTCATAGTCGCTGATTAAAAACCAACGGTTGGTCATCGGGCGTGTGCGGTCGGTGCAAAATTCGGCACTGACATCGGCAGCGTGTGGGTTTGACGTAAAATTTGGCGCGGTTGGTGCGTCACTGTCGCTTTTATCGGCATCGGGTTTGCTCAGGCTGACTGGCTGACTGGCTGGCTCAGGTTGCGCTGTCTTAGGGTTCAATGTTTCTGCCAACCGCCGAGACTGGTCTTGCTGCAAATCGCTCAAGCTATTGCGTAACGCGTCCATCTCGCGCTTCATGTCCGCTTCGGCTTGTTTGATTTTGGCAAGTTCGGCTTGCATTTGCTTGCGCGTTTCTGCCAAATCAAGCTCGGCCTCAATCTCGCGCTGCAGATTGCTCACCGTACGACGAAATTTGGCATAGTATCGCCCTGCCGTACGCGCCGCTTGCGGCAATTTTTCAGGCCCCAAAACAATCAAGGCGATGGCGCCAAAAATCAGCAGCTCGCTAAAGCCTATATCAAACATGATGACGCACTAGCACCCAACCAAAAAAAAGACCAATCTGCCAACACAATGCCGCGTTAGACGCGGGTTTGTTCGTTTTGGGTTTGTGTGGTCGTGGTGGTCGTCGTCGTGGTAGTACCTGTTGGTGACACTTCGACTTCTTCATGCTCAATCACGCGGGTTTTGTTGCCTGCTTGGTCGTTCTCGTCGCGTACCGCGTCTTTAAAGCCTTTGACCGCACCGCCTAAATCTTTGCCTGCGTTTTTAAGTTTTGAAGTGCCAAACAACACCACAATAATCACCAACAAAATTAACCAGTGTGTAATCGACAATCCGCCCATATTTTACCCCTGTTATTACTCAATCTATCGCGCGTGCTACACCAAACTTGATGCAACCCATTAGCCGTGCGTGCGGCTGCGTTTTTCATCCAATCCCGATAAGCCAAACCGCCGTGCCAATTCTTGCGTCACCGCATCAAGCGGAATATTAAACCACGCCAATGTGACCATTGTATGAAACCACAAGTCGGCGCATTCATAAATTAGCGCGGCACGGTTCGCGTCGTCATCGGTTTGTTGGTAGGTTTTGGCGGCCAAAATTGTCTCAACCGCCTCTTCGCCAACCTTTTGCAAAATCTTATCTGCACCTTTGTGATACAGGCTTGCCACATAGGAGCTATCTGCGCTGGCGGTTTTGCGTTGGTGGAGCACCGTCTCTAGTAGCGGCAAAACGTCGTTTGCCGTCGGCGGTGTGGTTTGGTTGTCGGCCACGTTTGGCGCGTCGTTATGGGCATCGTGGGCGTGGTTTTGCGCCTGTGGCTCATGCGTTTTTGCGCCATAAATCGCTTGTGGGTCTTTGCGCACCGCGTCGGTGGTCACCCATGTGTGCGTGCCATTGTCATCGGTCAAAAGCTGATAAAAACACGACTCACGCCCGGTATGGCAAGCGATACCACCCTCTTGCGTGACCGACAGCACGATTGCATCACTGTCGCAATCTAGCCGAATCGCATGTACCTGCTGCCAATGCCCCGATGTTTCGCCCTTGTGCCAAAGCTGCTGACGTGAGCGCGACCAATACACCGCATGTCCTGTGGCAACTGTTTGTGCCAACGCCTCACGGTTCATCCATGCCAGCATCAGCACGCGCCCTGTGGTGTGGTCTTGCGCGATGGCAGGCATTAAGCCATTGGCGTCAAATTGCACGGCATCTAGCCAGCGCGTGTCATCCGTGTTCATGGTGCTGCTCGTCTATGTGGCTGATTGGTTTGGTGATGAATTCAATGCGGTTAAATGTCGTTGATTATAGCCTTGTTTGGCACGCTGCTTCAACCTTAAGCGCGGCTTCGGCGTTTAGGGCATGGCAAAATGTCGGTGGGCTTGACCGTCCTTTTGACCATTTTGTAGAAACCATCACCTATCTTTCTTTAGGGATGAAGTCAGACAACAAATGGCTTAACGTCCAACACCTCAACCAACTCGGGCGACAATTTGGTGGGCTGCTGGGTGCGATAATCATACGCCACAAAGCCCATCGCCGCTTGCGCCACCGCGCTGCCATCAAACATACGGCTGACTTTAAACACAAAATCGCCACCGCTGTCATGTAGCCCATACACGCCAACTTCAAACAACAACTCCTCACGCGCGCGCACACGGCTGACAAACTGTGCTGACACATCATCAATCACCAAGCCTGTGTAATCGGCGGCAATTTCCTTGACATCTTTAGAATACAAAAACCGCGCCCGTGTCTCAGATAGCAGCGCAATCAACGCCTCTATCGTCATATGCTGCCCAACACCGACCTCACTGCTGCGCACACGTATGACCGTCTCAAACACAAAATTGACCTCATCCATAGGGATTGCTTCGACGCGCCGATTGGGTAACATAACGTCTCCTTAAGCGTGGGGGCAAATCATTAAGCGATTTTTTTCAATGCCAGTAAACGCGGTCAGCTTACGGCAAAATGTGGCAAAAATTTGTGTATTGATAACATATTTAATAAGAAAAAACTACCTTTCGTCGTGTTTTTGAGCCATTTTTTGTTGTCTTGCTGGATTTTAAGCCACATAAGTTGGCATCCGCCCCCAGACAAAATTTTTGGCAAAAAATGTTCGCATTGCGCGGCAGGTTTTGCTAAAATACCGCCTCCCACCTTCAGGCACTTGTTTTTTGAGGTGTTTTGCCAGCAAAAACAGGTGACGAACAGGTCAGTAACTTTTAAGAGGTCAGTATGAAACTCAAAACCCGTCGTGGTGCTGCCAAGCGTTTTAAACGTACCGCCAATGGTTTTAAGCGCAAACAAGCGTTCAAACGCCATATCCTAACCAAAAAATCTCCAAAACGTATCCGTCAGTTGCGTGGCTGCAAACTTGTCCACCCATCAGATGAAGCACGTATCTTGCGTATGTGTCCTTATATCTAATCGTTGCCAACGATTATATTTAAAAAATTTTAAATTTTGGAGTAAATTATGGCTCGTGTAAAACGTGGTGTACAGGCAAATCGCCGTCATAAAAAAGTCTTGGCGCGTGCAAAAGGTTATTACGGTGCGCGTTCACGCGTGTATCGTGTGGCCGTGCAAGCGGTTACCAAAGCAGGTCAATACGCGTATCGTGACCGCCGCAACAAAAAACGTTCATTCCGCCGTCTGTGGATTGCGCGTATCAACGCTGGCGCGCGCATGAATGGCCTAAGCTACAGCCGCATGATTAATGGCTTGAAAAAAGCTAATATCGATATCGACCGCCGTGTGTTGGCGGATATCGCCATGCATGATGCAGCAGCGTTTACGGCTTTGACCGAAAAAGCCAAGCAAGCGTTGGCAGCTTAATGGCGTTTGCCACACGCCGCCAACGGGGCGAATTTGTGCGTTGTGGGGGCTAACCCCCCAAAACTTTAGTAAAAACAATGCCGCCCAACAAAAAAAAGCCATTTTGGTCTGCCCAAATGGCTTTTTTTGTGGCGTTTTTTTGGGTAAACTAACGCATTGTTGCTGATGTTTGATTTTATTTTTATTGGTTTAATCACTGCCCGTTTTGGTTTATCGCCCATCATGGATTGGCGGTTGTCATCCCAAGGCGGATGTGGGATTTAATCTGTTATTTTTTTAATTCATTGTCGTGGGCTATGACTGATTTAACTACCTCGTCTGATGCGCGTTTTGACGCATTTTCTTTGACCTTAAACGCGCTTGACGAAGCACAGCTACAAGCGTTTGGTGACGGTGCGGTCGCATGGGTGGCCAAGGCAAGCACACCACAGGATTTGCAAGCAATTCGTGTGGCTTTGACAGGCAAAAAAAGCCATTTGACGACGTGGTCAAAACAGTTGGGACAGCTTGACGCGGATGGCAAAAAAACCGTCGGCGGCTGGTTGCACGCGCTGCGCACGCGTATCATGACCGCACTGGATGACGCGCAAAACGCGCTCAATGCACAAGCCTTGGCCGCCCGATTGGCAAGTGAAGCCATTGATGTCACCCTGCCTGCGCGTGGCCAGCATGTCGGTAATTTGCACCCTATCACCCAAACAGCCGAGCGCATGCAGGCGTTTTTTTTGCAGGCAGGGTTTGAGGTTGCCACAGGCCCTGAGGTTGAAAGCGATTATTACAACTTTGAGGCGCTCAATATCCCATCCCACCACCCTGCGCGCGCCATGCATGACACGTTTTATTTTGACGCAAGCTATGTGCTGCGCACGCACACCAGTTCGGTGCAGATTCGTACGATGGAACAAGGCAATTTGCCCATTCGTATCATCTGCCCAGGGCGTGTGTATCGCAACGACTCTGACCAAACCCACTCACCGATGTTTCATCAGCTAGAAGGCTTGTATGTCAGCGAATCAACGAATTTTGCCGAGCTAAAAGGCTTGATTGATGCGTTTTTGCAGGCGTTTTTTGGGCGGAAATTACACATTCGTTTTCGTCCGTCGTACTTTCCGTTTACCGAGCCATCGGCAGAAGTCGATATTTGGGCAGAAGGTAACGCAGCAAGCGGCAAGGGTGGGCGTTGGCTTGAGGTCATGGGCTGCGGCATGGTGCATCCACAGGTACTAAAAAATTGCGGCATCGACCCATCGCGCTATCAAGGCTTTGCGTTTGGCATGGGTATTGAGCGGTTTGCGATGTTGTACTATGGCGTGCAGGATTTGCGTTTGTTTTTCCAAAACGATGTGCGGTTTTTAAAGCAGTTTGCCTAAATTTAGTTAAATCTATTTTAAAAAATTACCCAGTCGTTGAAGCTCTTACGGGCAATAAGCGTGGCATACTAAGGTAAAAGTATCGGTGTTAGTTGAGCGTTTGGCACACACTGTTGATGACAGCGATAGATTAAGCTGCCCGATGAGACTCGATTACCAGCATGATTTTTTATACATAGACTTTAGAAATATTTTATAAATGGCTTTTACACGCCCAAGCAATAAAGTTAGAGACAATTTAGCATGAAAGTAAGCGAAAACTGGCTGCGCCAATGGGTCAATCCTGCGTTATCTGCCGAACAAATCAGCGAACAGCTAACCATGGCAGGCTTGGAACTTGATGACTTGACCAAAGTTGCGCGTGATTTTAGCGGTGTTGTGGTCGGGCAAGTGTTGTCGGTTGAGCCACACCCCGATGCCGACAAGCTGCGCGTGACGCGCGTTGATGTCGGTGAGCACAGCCGTGAGCCGTTACAAATCGTGTGCGGTGCGCCCAATGTGGCGGCAGGTATCAAAGCGCCCGTGGCGTTAATTGGGGCAAAATTACCGCCTGCTGCTGGCGATGACAAACCGTTTAATATCAAAAAAGGCAAGCTGCGTGGGGTCGAGTCACACGGGATGCTATGCGGTGCCAGTGAGATTGATTTACCCGATGAAGTCGATGGCTTGCTGATTTTGCCCGACGATGCGCCGATTGGTATGGATGTGCGCGCGTATCTGGATTTAGACAACCATGTGCTTGATATTGCCATCACGCCCAACCGCGGCGATTGCTTTAGCGTGCGCGGTATTGCGCGTGAGTTGGCTGCTCTTAATGACTTGCCATTTGCCCTACCCTTTGACCCGGCAAGCCCAACACCGACCGATGACACCAAGCCTGCGGTCACGGTAACCACCGACGCATGTCCACGCTACTGGGCGCAAGCGGTCAGTGGTCTGGATGCGATGCGCCCGTCGCCTATGTGGATGAAACAAGCGCTTAACGCGGCTGGTGTGCGTCCGCGCAACTTGTTGGTTGATGTGACCAATTATGTGTTGCTGGAGCTTGGACAGCCGCTACATGCGTTTGATGCCGATAAAATTCGTGGTGATATCGTGGTGCGCTTGGCAAACACGGGCGAGACTTTGACCCTACTTAATGAGCAGACCATCACGCTACAAGGCGATGAGCTGCTGATTGCCGATGATGAGGGCGCGATTGCGCTGGCAGGCATCATGGGTGGGCAGCGCACAGCGGTGACCGATAGCACCACACGGGTGGTGATTGAAAGCGCGTTTTTTGACCCATTGGCGATTGCAGGGCGCGCGCGGCGATTTGGGCTGCATACCGATGCGTCACAGCGTTATGAACGCGGCGTGGATTTTGACTTGCCCAAACTGGCACTTGACCGTGCGGTCAGTCTGTTGGCGCAGTTTGGTCAGGGTGTGGTGGGGCAAGCGACGTTGGTCGAACGCGCCACAGCGCTGCCAACACGCGCGGCGGTTCATTTGTCTGTTAAAGAAATTGCGCGGCTATTGGGCGAAACGATTACCCTTGACACCGCGGTCGCGATTTTACAGCGGTTGGGTTTAGGCGTTGAGGTGGTTAGGGATGGTGATGCGGCGCAGATTGTCGCCACGCCACCAAGCTATCGTTATGACATCAGCCTGCCAGAGGATTTGATTGAAGAAATTGCGCGCATCTATGGCTACAACCGCATTGCCAATCAGCTGCCCAAGTTTGCCGCCAATTTTGCGGACACCAGCGCTCAACGTTGGCTACATGACCTCAAGCACGGCTTGACCCAACAGGGTTATTTTGAGGCGGTTAGTTTTAGCTTTAGTGATGCCAAAATCGAGGCGTTGTTTGATGACACCGACGGCAAGACAGCCGCGCCGCTTGCGTTGGCAAATCCAATTTCGGCAGACTTGGCTGTCATGCGCCGTACGCTGCTAAGCAGTCTATTGCCGTGCGTGCAGTACAACTTAAACCGTCAGCAAACGCGTGTACGTTTGTTTGAAACGGGTCTGCGCTTTATGGGCAGCGACATTGCCACACTGGCACAAGTCAATAGCTTGGCGTTGGTGGCGGTGGGCAATGTGTATCCTGAGCAGCCCGATGGCAACCGCGCGATGGATTTTTATGACCTCAAGCACGATGTGGAGAGCGTACTACCGCCGCAACTGCTAGCCAGTGGCGCACTTGGCTACCAACGCAGTGCGCAGGCATTTTTGCATCCAGGGCAAAGTGCGGACATCCTTTGGCACACCGATAGCGTCAGTACCGATAACGTCAATGCCGCGCGTCCTGTCGGTTGGCTGGGGCAGCTACACCCACAAATTGCCAAGGCGTTGGATTTGCCGACCACGTGGGTTGCCCAGCTTGATATGGCTATGCTTGCCGAGCTGCACCAACGGCCAACCACCATCGCACCGCTTAGCAAATTTCCGCAAGTGCGCCGCGATATCGCGCTGGTGGTCGCACGTGATATCACGGTACAAGATATCTTGGGTGAAATTCGCCGCCTTGGTGGGGATTTGCTGCACGCCAGCTGGCTGTTTGATGTGTACACGGGTGACCAACTGCCTGCCGATAAGCGTTCATTGGCGTTTGGCTTGGTGTGGCAAGACCCTGCTGCCACGCTGTCAGACGACGTTGTCAATGCCGCGATGCAGCGGATGGTTGATGGCTTAGGCGAGCGTTTTGGCGCGGTATTGCGCTAAACTTGTTGAATTGTGGGATATTTTGGTTAGATTTTCTTAACTGCTAAGACTGTACTATGCGTAACTCAACTGCTGTAACGGCTGCCGACAAGGCATGTCACACATTAACCAAGTCTGAAATGGTCAGCCATTTGGTCGATGATTTGAATTTGACCCGCCAGCAAGCGCGGCAATTCGTCGAGCGATTTTTTGATGAGCTGTCCAAAAACTTGATCAGTGGGCATCAGGTCAAGCTCTCAGGCTTTGGCAATTTTGACATCAAAGACAAAAAACGCCGCCCTGGGCGCAACCCCAAAACAGGCGAATTGGTTTACGTCAGCGCGCGTCGTGTGGTGACATTCAAGGCAGGGCAAAAGCTGCGCCGCTCTGTGGAAGACAATTTGTTTGCCAGCTGATTTGTCGCCCATAACACCCCAAACGCCGCGTTTGTCGCCCGATTTTAGCCGCCCCCAGTTTGTCCTTGCGCCCATGCAGGGCTTGACTGACCCGTTGATGCGGCAAGTATTGACGGGCGTGGCACGGTATGACTGGGCGGTGAGCGAATTTATTCGTGTGACCCAAACGCTGCTGCCTGCCCATGTGTTTTATACGCATGTGCCCGAGCTGCTACACGAGGGTGAGTTACGCGGCAAAACCATCCACGGCACGCCTGTGCATGTTCAGCTTTTGGGCAGTGAGGCGGACTTGATGGCGCAAAATGCCTACCGCGCGGTCAGCCTTGGCGCGCAGGCGATTGATATCAATTTTGGCTGCCCTGCCAAAACTGTCAATAACCATCGCGGTGGTGCGGTGCTGCTCAATGAGCCCGACAGCGTCTATAGCATCATCCACGCGGTGCGCCGCGCGCTGCCTGCCCACGTGCCTGTTTCGGCAAAAATTCGTTTGGGCTATGCCGATACCAGCTTGACCCATGAGATTGGCGATGCGGTGCAAGCGGCAAACGCCAGTTGGCTGACGGTTCATGCGCGTACCAAAACCCAAGGCTATAAGCCACCTGCCTACTGGTCGCTGATTGCGCCATTGCGCGCGCGTCTGCGGCTGCCGATTATCGCCAACGGTGAAATCTGGACACCTGCCCAAGCAGCACAATGCCGTATTGAGGCAACCACACCGCACTTGATGCTGGGGCGTGGGGCGGTGACACGCCCCGACTTGGTCGCCCAAATTCGCAGACAAGATACGGGCGCGCCGCTATCTGCGCTAACTTGGCAGGACTTGCTCACGATACAGCGCGAATTTTTGGCAGGACAGGCTAAAAACGACACCGTGTTGATTGGACGCTACAAACAGTGGCTTGCCATGCTGACCGATGGCTACCCCGAGGCACAGACTCTGTGGCAACGTGTCAAACGCATGACAGCACGGGACACCATTTTAGCCACCTTACTCACCGCTCACGAAATGCCGCTCCACCTCACACCCTAGGCCATGCGATACACCAAATACATCAATAGCAGCGGACACGCCAGCCCCAATGCCCACACCGCCGAGCGAAAAAACGCCCAGTTGGCGATATATGCCAATCCATACAGCACACGCAAAAGCACATACAGCCACGCCAACGCGCTGACCACTGACAGCGGCACAAAATACACCAATGCCAAACTAGCCGCCACCAAAAACAGCGGCAAGGTTTCATAGCTGTTTTGCTCGGCTGCCCGTGCGCGCGCCGCCGCTCCTGTGGCATGTGCCATAAACTCACGCGGCGCGGCATTATCCTTGCCGCTAAAGCCTGCCAACATTTTGCCAATCGCCACCCACAGTACAGGCAGCAGGCTTGCCACCACCATTGCCACCACCACACTGCCTGTGGTTGCAGGCAGCCAATGTAACAGCGTAAACATCCCCACCCCCCTAGCTGTTTTGATTCAGCTGTTTTGATTTAGCCGTTTTGACCCAGCTTACATCCGTTACGCTGTTTCGATGATTTCAAAATCGTGGGTGATATTGACGCCACCTGCCACCAACATGCGCGACGCTGAGCAGTATTTTTCTGCCGACAGCTCAATCGCCTTTTGCACCTGTGCAGGTTTGATGTTATGCCCTGTCACGACAAAATGTAAATGAATATCGGTAAACACCGCAGGAATCGCGTCCGCGCGCTGTGCCTCAACGTGGCAGCGCACATCCGCTATGGCTTGGCGCGATTTTTGTAAAATGCTCACCACATCATAGCTGGCACACCCACCCAAGCCCATCAAAATCAGCTCCATCGGCTTAGCGCCCAGCGTCTGCGCCGAGTCCATCACCACGCGATGCCCCTGTGCGCTTTTGGCAGCAAAGTTAATCGCATCGTCATTTTTTAGCCATTCGATATCAACGTTCATCGTTTTCCCCATTATCTGTCACACACGTGCTAAGTGTGCCCATGATTGGGCTTATTATGCCGATTTCATCATCTTGAAACAATTTATAGCAAATAAACATTACACTTTTTGCCCAAAAACTGGTTTAATAGCCCCAAAGGACAGTCAAAGCATTGTCAATATTTTTATTGTGTGGTAAATGCTGTTTTAGCCAGCGCGTTGTAACGCGTATTTTGTAAAAAGTGGTATGACAACAATAACAGGCGCACAACGTCTGAGTATCGCGGTAAATACAAGCGGCTTGGGGCGATGTTTGACCCACCTCAAGCCAACCGTTTGGTGATTTGGATTAAATTGCACTAAGGTTCGCCAATGCCCATGCGTCAGATTTTTGACCCCATGCACACACTGGTACACGCGTATGCCAACGTTGGCTTGCGCTGATTGGTTTAATCTTGCCTCACGGCCACTGCCCGATACGACCGCGCGCGAATGTTAGCTATGAGATGACGTGTTTTTCATCTATACACCGCGCAATCACGCTAAAATACGACAATGTCAGACTGTGTATTAAACCGTACTACATGATTTAATCACAGGTAACCGTCATGATTGATGCAGATGGCTTTCGTGCCAACGTCGGTATCATCTTGGCCAATACACACGGGCAAGTGCTGTGGGCAAAACGTGTCGGGCACAATGCCTGGCAATTTCCACAAGGTGGCATTGATGCGGGCGAGTCGCCCACCGATGCCATGTATCGCGAGTTGTGGGAAGAAGTCGGGCTTTACCCCAAACACGTCAAACTGTTGTCGCAGACCCAAAGCTGGCTGCGCTACCGTTTGCCAAAGCGCTACATCCGCCAAGGGCAATATCCGTTGTGTATTGGGCAAAAACAAAAATGGTTTTTGCTGCAGCTGGATGAAAAAAATACCGAATATATCCGTTTTGATACCGCCAAACCCGAGTTTGACCACTGGGAATGGGTCAGCTATTGGTATCCATTGAACCAAGTGGTGTCATTCAAGCGCAACGTCTATCGCCGTGCGCTGCTTGAGCTGTCACCGCAGTTACCGCTACGCTCAGAGCTGTTATTGCCGAGTGTACGCGAACGCTAACGGGTTGAATAAAATTTAATCGTTATAAAAAACCGCGTCAGCCAATCGACGCGGTTTTTGTTAGCGTGAGGTGATTGTATCGCCATCATTTTATCATGCGTCTGATCAAGCCATCTTTACGAATCCATTGGTGATACAACGCGCCCAAGATATGCAGCCCCGTGAACGCCAGCAACGCCGGCCACAAGATATCCTTGTGCCAACCAAGCAGCGTCCGCGCCAAATCGCGATTGGTTGCAACCAGCGTTGGGATGTCAAATAAACCAAAAAAACTCACATCGTAACCGCGATACATGGTGGCAAACCAACCTGCCAGCGGCATGGCAAGTAGCAGCACGTATAGCATGGCATGGGTAAAATACGCCAGCAGGGTGTGCCAACGCGGCATGGGCAGTGGCCTGGGCGCGTGACTAACGCCGCGATTGATCAGCCGTGCCAGTGTCCAACACAGCATACTCAACCCAAACGCCTTGTGTAAGCTGATAAAATCGCCGTCAAAGTTTTCATCCAACACAATCATCAGCCACGTCAGCAGCAACAGCAGCACACTGACCCAATGAAAAATACGCGCGCTTAATGCCCAGCGGTAGGTATTGTGCGGCGTCAGCGCTTGCGGCGCTTCACGATATGAATACAATGCCATTTGTGTCCAATGTCCTGCTTATTTGCCAGATGATTTTATCAACTTATCAAAAACTTGGGCAAAATCTTAGCACAGCGTTGGGTGTCTGCACCATCTTTATTTATTGGCGTTGTTTTATCCATCGCGGTTTGGCACAAAGACGGTGATCTGCATCAGCTGTCTAAGTCCACCAAAAAGTGCGATAGCTTGTCTAAATTGGGCACGATACACAGCTCATCCTGAAACATAATCGGCTGATAAACATAATCTTGCCGTGTGGCAATCGGCGTATAGTTCGCCCCTGCGACCACAGGTGCGGCTACGACTGGCGATGTGGGCGCGTCGGCATCTTGGTGTGACGCAGCGTTTGTGTCATCGTCCAAGGTTACGTCTTTGATATCAGCAATCCGCACGGTGTGGTAGCTGATTTGCCCTGCAATTTGTAACCCCAAGCGGTGCACATCGGTCGCGCTTTCTACCACGACAATTTGCGTCGGCTCGATGGATTTGGGCAGTAGGTGATAGACCGCAACGTCCTGCCCGCGCCACAAATACGTCCAAATACGCTCGTTAAAATCCTCCACCGCCAAAACCAAGTCACGTGGAATGATCCAATCGGGCGCATCCACCGCAGGGATACGCACAATGTCTAGCTGCGCGCGTGTGATGTTCAGTGAGCTAAGCGCTTCTTTGTCTGAAAAAGCTCTGATAAAGTTTTGTGCCATGCTGGTTATCCACGATTTTTAGCGTACATCATTTGTCTTGCCCGTCAGGCTTGTGCGGTATAATGCGCCAATGCATTCAACAATTCTTGCTCTTGGAACGGCTTACCCATGTAGTCAGTCACACCGATAGCCAACGCGCGCTCACGGTGTTTTTCGCCTGTACGTGAGGTGATCATGATAATCGGCACGTCTTTGAGGCGCGGATTGTGGCGCACTTGGGTTGCCACCTCAAAGCCATCCATGCGCGGCATCTCAATATCAAGCAGCATGATATCTGGCGTGAGGGTTTGCAGTTTTTCAAGCGCATCAACACCGTCATTGGCGGTTTGGGTTTCATAGCCGTTGCGCTCAAGCAAGCGTGAGGTTACTTTACGCACCGTCACCGAGTCGTCGATAATCAGCACGACAGGTTTTTGTGAGGCAGATTTTTTTGACTTGGTGTCGCTGCGTTGCGGGCTTGCGCCCACGTTACGCATCAGCGCAATCAAATCCAAAATCAGCATGACCGAGCCATCACCCATGATGGTGGCAGCAGAAATGCCTGCAATGTGCGATACTTGCCGCCCCAATGGCTTGACAACCATTTCGATACGCGAGCCTGCCAACCCATCAACTTGCAGCGCCAAGCGTTGTCCCGTTTCGTTACGGATGATGATAACAGGCACGCTGGTGGTTTGTTGGTGTAGCGCCTCTAGCGGATCGCTGCCGTACAGGATTTGGTTGAGATAGCGCAAACGATAATCCGCGCCATCAAGCGCAAGCGTGTTGGCACTTGAACGGTGAAAATTGTAAATCATCTCAGGATTGACGCGCACGATACGCGCAATCTGCACAAGCGGAATGGCAAAGTAGCGATCACCTGCGCGTACCATCAAGGCATCGGATACCGCAACGGTCAGCGGCAAGCGCATGGTAAAGCGTGAGCCTTTGCCAAGCTCTGACTCAACCACAACGACACCACCAAGCTGCTTGACCTCGTTTTGCACCACGTCCATCCCCACGCCGCGCCCTGAAATCTGCGTCACTGAAGCGGATGTGGATAAGCCTGCGTTAAAGATATACTGCATGATATCAAGCGGTTTGAGTGAAGTGTCATCGGCATCAATCAAACCACGCTCAACCGCTTTACGGCGGACAGCATCAACGTTAATGCCGCGCCCGTCATCGGTCAGATGAATCACAATCTCACCGCCTTCACGCAGCACCTCAAGTGTGATTCGCCCTATACGGGGCTTGCCCTGCTCGATACGCTCGGCACTGTTTTCAATCCCATGATCGACGGCGTTACGCAGCATATGCTCAAGCGGTGAGGTAATGCGCTCTAGGATGTTACGGTCAATCTCGCCTTCATCATTGATGATACGCAGCTCCACCGCCTTGCCCAAGTCTGTCGCGGTTTGGCGCACAATCCGCTGCAAACGTGGTGTGATGCGCGAAAACGGTACGGTTCGTGAGTTCATCAAGCCGTCTTGTAGCTCAGTTTGCGTGCGCGATAGCTGAAGCAATAGGTTTTCGGTATCACGGGTTTTGTCAAGCATCGTGTTGTTGATATCAAGTAAGTCCGATGCTGATTCTGACAGCGATTTGGATAGCTGGTTTAAGGCTGAATACTGATCCATCTCTAGCGGGTCAAAGTCATCTTGCATCGCCGCTGCTTGGGTGTCACCGATTTGCGCCAAAATCTGCACCTCAAGCTCAGTCTCCATCCGCCGTAGCTGATCGGCAAGCCGCTGTACGGTGATGCCCATTTCCTCAATGGTATTGGTGAGGCTTGAAATCCCCATCTCGATACGCGCGCGGTTGATGGCAGACTCCCCTGATAGGTTAATCATACGCTCCATCAAGCCTGCCGAAATCCGCAGCATCTCAGCATTGGTGGTCGTTTGCTCTTGCACGACTTCAAAGTTGCCCTGCATCGATGGGATAACCGACAAATCGCGCTCGATGTTTTGTGTGCTTTGTGCCAACGCGGTGTGGTACAGCTCGATTTGCTGAATTTGTTTTTCTAGCGTGGTTTGCGGAATTTCATGCAAGCTGTCGGGGTCACGCAAAAACGCTATCAATGCTTCAATCAGCGCGGTTGGGGTTTGTGGGTTGTAGTTATTTTCTAGCACAAACACAGCGCTTGCCAACCAGTCATGACAGCTTGCCAATAGGTTGATAATCATACGCGTCGCAGGCTTACGGCGGCTGCCAAGCTCTTCGTAGATGGTTTCCATCTCGTGGGCAAGGTTTGCCATGCCTTCAGCGCCAACCATGCGCGCGCCGCCTTTGATGGTGTGGAGCTCGCGTTGTAGGGCTTGTAGCGCATTTAGGTCGCTGTTGTTGGTGCGAAACTCTTGCAAATGCTCACTGCTGCTGTCGATTAGCTCGCGCGCTTCTTCTAAGTACACGCCAAGCAAATCTGGGTCAGGCTCTTGCCCGTGCCAAGTCTCTAACCGCCGTGCCTCCAGGTTATTGACCACCTCGGGCGTGTATTCGGCAATGGCTGGCAAATCAATGACATCAATCGTTGTCGCCTCAGACGCTTGTGCCGCTTGTCGCATCTGCTTGACCAAGGGTGGTACGCGCAAGCGCAAACCATGCACGTGCTGGCGACCGCTGGCAATGTTGGCAAGCTGCTCAATAAAGCGCGTGGCAAAAAATGTGCGTTGGTGCTGGGTCAGCTGATACAATTGCGCATCAAGGGTCTCATGCACTTGCTGCATGACCTCGACCATCTCAGGGCTAGCCTCAAGCTGCTTGATGGCAAGCGCGTGATACAGCATTTCGGCATAGCGCGCCAATTCAGCAATGCTTAGCAGCCCAATCATGTTGGCACCGCCTTTGAGCGTGTAAAAATAACGGCGTAACTCCACCACAGGCCCTGTGGATTCAAGGGCGTTTTGCCACTGTACAAAACTGGTTTGGATGGCTTCACGCAGACCTTGCGCCTCTTCAGTAAACACGTCCACCAAGTCGATGTCGGTGTCTATCGGCTCATAAACCAAGTCAGCAAGCTGTGCTGCGTCATCAAGCGTTTCAAGGCGGTTCATCAGCGTCTGAATGCTTGACTCATCAATATTGATATTTAGGCCAGCCGCGATGGCATCACACATTGCAATCAGCTGCTCATGTAGCTTCGCTAACGCATTGGTCAATGCCAAATCCTGCAAAAATTCAGGATTTTGCTGTAGCACTTGATACGCCTGCGCCAGTGCGGTGGTCAGTCTGGCGTGTTTATAGCCGCTGCAGCGTTCGTTGAGCCGCGCAGCTTGCTGGGCAAGTCGTGCGATAGCCGCTGACCAGTCCGATAGCGGCGCATCAGCGGCGACTGGTGGGTCGTCGGTCACAGGGGCGGTGACCTCGGCCTCTACCGTGTCTTCTTGCTGTGTTGATTGGCGTGCCAAGCGCGCCAGTGCGCTGACATCCACATCAAGCAGGGCATCAATATCCAGCGCAAGTAAGTCATGCACGCGAAGACCCTCGGCCACCTGCGCGTTATCAAAACGCGCAACCCAATCTTGCAGCATGGGTGCGATGGCATCGTCTTCCACCGCATGTTTGCTGGCAGGCTGTGCGTGGTACTCACTGATTGCCTGCCAAATCTCATCACGCGCTTGGATAATCAAACCAATTTGGCTAGCTGTTAAGCCCTGTTCACACGCCATCAAATCGCCAAGCGCGGTTTCTAACGCCGCGCTGATGGCATACACCGTTGGCATGTTGGACAGTGCCGCGCCACCGCGCAAGGTATGAAACGCGCGCACCAACCCGTCCGTCACCAGAATTTCGGCAGGTTGTTGGTCATCCGCATCCGCTGCCGTCACAGGTTCAGCCGCCGCTGCTGCACGCGCAAGCTGAATAAAATCGTCGATTTTTTCGAGCAGCTCTTGTGCTTCTTCGATGAAGATATCATCGGCAATCGCGCCCAAATCGTCCGTATCAGCTGCCACCAAATCCTCTGCGCCCACATCGGCAGTCACTGGCGCATCGGTTGCGGTGTTTGCGGTTGTGGTAAGTGCCGCATAGTCAAGCGTTGCCTCAGGCTTGGCATAGGCTTGGGCGGCGGCTTGCCACAAAAACACGTCATCGGGGTAGCCAGACTGCTCGGCAAAGCGGTCCACCAAGCCGTCAAAATTGGCTAACACATCGGCCAATAGCGTGACTATGCCCCATGACACTGCTACGGTGTGATCAAGTACCCGATTGAGCATGTTTTCTACCGACCATGCCAACTCGCCCAGCTGATTAGCACCCACCATACGCCCTGAGCCTTTGAGCGTATGAAAGCCACGGCGAATTTCTTTGAGCGTGTCTAAATCATCGGTGGCATGTTGCCAGCTATCAAACAACGGGCGAATGGTGTCTAAAACCTCGTGCGCCTCTTCGATATAAATTTCTTGAATATCTTCATCGGCAGGCGCGTCCGCCACAGGCGCGACGCCATCGACCAAGGCTTGCCAGTCGGCTGGTAATGTGTCTGACGCGGCAGGCGTGGCGCTGTGTATTGCGTCTTGTGCAGGCGCTTGTACAGACGAGGCATTGCCATTTGTTGGTGCGTCTATACCTTGGCCATCTTGGCCTTGCACTGCCTCTGGGCTTTGTGCCGTCACAGCTTGCGCGTCAATAACAGGCCCGCTGGCACTTGCCGTGGGCAAGCCTGCATCTAGCGGCTGTCCATGTAGCAAATTGGTGGCTTGTAGCACGACGACAGCAGGGTCAATACTTGGCGGTTGTTTTTGGCTAAAATCCTGCACCAAGGTCGGGATTTTGGTGTGGGTGTCGCTGATAAATGCCACCAACTCATCGCTGACAGGCAGTGTACCATCCAGCACGCGGTTGAGCATGTTTTCTACCGCCCATGCCGTTTCACCAAGCATAAACGCGCCAACCATACGCCCTGAGCCTTTGAGCGTGTGAAAACCACGACGAATGTCTTTGAGTACGGTCAAGTCAGACGGATTGGCCTGCCAAATGGCTAAATTGCCAGCCATTTCATCCAAGACTTCCTCGGCCTCTTCAATAAAAATTTCGCGGATATCTTCATCGCTGCTGTCATCGTCGGGCTTTAGGCTTGCGCGCGCGGCGATTAGCGCGTCGGACTCTACACCATCAACCACTGAATCGGCTAAATCCAACTGAGTAACTGGGGCATAACCCTCAATGGTTGGCGCGTGGGCACTAGCCGCTTGCGCCCAATCATCTGTCTTGCCTTGTAAAATCTGCTCAATGTGCGTCAGGTTTGCCTCATTGATGGTTTGATGGGTCAAATCCGCCAACACCTGTTTAAATTCGGCCATCGCAGCGATGGCACGCTGACAAAGCGTGGCCTGCTCGGGTGCATCGGCTGAGCCAGCGCTTTGGGTAAGTCGTTGCAACTGCTCGGCAATCTCTGCCGCACGCGTGAGCTGTAGCCCCTCAAACAGCTTGATGAGCGCTGAAAAATCCAACACTTGTGCCGCTTCCACGGCATTTTGTGATGCGGCTTGTTGTAAAGCGGATTGATTGGCGGCAAGCTGCGCTTGGGCGGCAAACAAACTGGGCTCATCGCCACGGGCGGATGTGCTGGTCAAAATATCCGCCGCTTGCAGCAAATAGCTATACAAGTCTTGCAACTGACGTTCTACCTGCCAACCCACACTGGCCGTCAGCGCGTCATCTTGTGCCATCAGCTCGGCATCGGCCAACACATCGGCAAGCGTTTGGCTTTGCTGTAGCCAGCCTTGTTCGGCAAACTGCTGCGCCAAAGTTTGCAGGTTGAGCAGTGCCTCGGGCGTGCCAACGGCATAAATCGCCTGCTCAAGCGCCGCCATGGCTTGGGAAAATAAAGGCTCGGTTTGGTTGGTGGTTGTTTGAGACATGGTCACCCACTTCATTTGCGTCAGGTTTGCCGTTAATCTGTAAAACCTAGTGTTTTTTTAAATTTTGTGTAAAAAAGGGTGAAACGCGCTTTCACCCTTTTTGTCCAATCATTGGTTACACCGAACCCAGCGCGATGGTCGGCGCGATGCCATTAGTGCGTCAGCATCTCATCGGGTAACTTAAAGCCCGATACCGATTGTTGCAATTCGGCCGCCATCTCATTGAGCTGACCGATTGAGCGTGCGGTCGCCAGTGTCCCCGAGGTGGTTTGTGAGGTAATATCTTGAATGACGTTCATTGTGTTGGAGATATGACCTGCCGATGCTGCCTGTTGGCGCGCTTCGTTAGAGATGTTTTGGATCAGTGCCGCCAGGTTGTTAGAGACCTGTTGCACCTCTTCAAGTGCTTCACCTGCGTCTTTGGCAAGGCGCGCACCGCGTACCACCTCGGCGGTGGTAGATTCCATCGACATAACCGCCTCGTTGGTGTCTGCCTGAATGGTTTTGACCAGTGTTTCAATCTGTTTGGTCGCGGTTGCTGAACGTTCTGCCAAGCGTTGTACCTCATCGGCAACCACCGCAAAGCCGCGCCCTGCTTCCCCTGCCATCGATGCCTGAATGGCGGCATTTAAGGCCAAGATGTTGGTTTGGTCGGCAATGTCATTGATCAGACCAACGATGTTACCAATCTCTTGCGATGATTCGCCCAAACGCTTGATACGCTTAGAGGTTTCTTGAATCTGGTCACGAATCGTGTTCATCCCATCAATGGTGCGCTGTACCACCTCTGCCCCGTTGTGGGCAATCGCCACCGAACGGTCGGCAACCTGTGCCGATTCGGTCGCGTTGGACGATACTTGGTCAATTGATACCGCCATTTGGTTGATTGCCGCAGACGCGCCTGCAATTTCTTGTGCTTGGTTTTCTGACGCTTCGGCAAGCTGCACCGCTGTGGTTTGGGTATCCACTGAAGCCACCGCGACGCGCTCGGCTGTCGTGTTAATCGCTGATACCAGTTGGCGTAGTTGGTCAATCGCAAAGTTCACCGAGTCGGCAATCGCGCCTGTAAAGTCCTCGGATACGGTGGCATTGACCGTCAAGTCACCTTCTGCCAAGTCGCCCAATTCGTCAAGCAAGCGCAAAATCGCCATCTGGTTGCGCTCGTTTTCTTCTTGAATCTTGCGTGAGCGCTCGGTTTCTTCTTCCATCGCTTGGCGTTGGCGCTTCATATCTTGTTCACTAGCCAGCTGGTCAAACGATTGCTTGGCCGAGATTTGGCGATACGCCACATAACTGACCAAACCGATACCCACCAGCACGACCAACGCAGGCAGCCCGATGTGTAGCAGCAGGTTTTGATTGGCTGCTTCTGCTGCGCTCACTTGCGCCATGGTGTGGGCAAAGTTGTACACCATATACAAAAACGCGAGCACCGTCAGCGCGATAAATAGCCACAACAAGCCTGCGCCTTGATTTGCCGCTGTTGCCTGTGTGGCAGGTTGCAACGTGCCCTGACTTGAGCCAGCAGCGTTTTTTTCTAAAGTGGTTGGACGACTAACCATGCGTAAGCTTCCTCAATTCAGTGGATCAATCACTCTCATGTTCACGTTGTGGTGTGTTTGCTTGGCTTAGGCGTGTTGTCTGAGGGTTAATTTTTACAAACCACCCCAAGCGTAAGCCTTGGTATTATCAACTTATGCGCTTTTATAAAGCTGCATCAAGGTAGCGGCGATCTTCGGCCAGCAAACTGGGCATAAAAATGTACCAATACTCATTTTGTTGGTGAAACCGCCCGTGGGTGTACGGCGCAAGCGCAGATTGCTCCGACAGCGCAACAGGCTCATATTGACGCTCATAAAACGTCATGATGCCAACGACTTCATCCACTTGTAGCCCACTAAACAAATTGGGCTGGTCAATCACCAACAGCTTTTTTTGCCGCGATTGGCGCGCGCTTTGTGCCAGTCCCAAAAAATTTGCTAAATCCGTCAATGGCAGCAGCCGCCCGCGCACGTTGGCGATGCCCATCATCCAAGGCTGCGTTAAGGGCAAGCTGGTAAAATCAGGTACCGATAACACCTCGGCAACATCACCCAACGGTGCAATAAGCTGATAATCACCGACCCGAAACGCCACACCTTGCCATTGCGATGTCTCATCCAAACGTCCGCCTCGTTTGCGACGCTCGGCGCGATTTGCTAAACGTAAAAGCTCAATAAATCCATTAGACGCCACGGCTTATTGTCCCAACAGTGAGCCGATAATTTGGATGAGCTCCGCCTCATTGACGGGCTTGGTCAAGTAGTCTTTGGCACCTTGACGCTTGCCCCACACGCGGTCAGTTTCTTGGTTTTTGGTGCTGATAATCACGATCGGAATATGCGCGGTGGCGGCATCACGGCTGATTTTACGTGTTGCCTGAAAACCGTTCATCTCAGGCATAACCACGTCCATCAAGATGATATCTGGCTTTAGCTCATTGGCTTTTTGGATGCCCTCTTCGCCCGTATGTGCCTCGATGATCTCATGCTGATGACGCAGCAAAATCTCACGAAACTTTGCCATTTCGGTGGGTGAATCATCAACAATCAAAATCTTAGCCATGGTTTTTCCTTATCAGTGGTTAACTATTTTTAAATTATCAATTAACGCAATTATTTTATGACGATATCCATACCCAGCAAACTTTTACCCAATGGCTATTGGGCATGGCTGCCTGTTTGATCAGGCAAATTTAGCAAACCAATTAAGCTTGGGCAGGGCGATAACGCTCGATTGCATCAAACAGTTCTTCTTTACTAAACGGCTTGGTCAGATATTCATCTGAGCCAACAATACGCCCACGGGCTTTGTCAAATAAACCGTCTTTAGATGACAACATGATCACGGGCGTGTCGGCAAAATCGGCGTTGTTTTTGATCAGCGCGCAAGTTTGGTAGCCGTCAAGGCGTGGCATCATGATATCAACAAAAATCAAATCAGGGTTGCTGTCGGCGATTTTTGCTAGGGCATCGAAGCCATCGACCGCGCTAATAACCTCGCAGCCTGCTTTTTCTAGCAAAGTTTCGGCAGTGCGGCGGATGGTCTTTGAGTCGTCAATAATCATGACTTTTAAACCTGAAAAATTCGCGTCCATAATTGTGTCCTAATTTGATGTCAGTTTGTATCGGCAATCATGCTAAAATATTGCTAAAAATATAGCACACTTTTTAGCCAAAGATAAACCATAAAACTTGACTAAATGACAAGTTGGTTTAAATTTACGATAACGCTGCCTAAAATACGCCATCTGCTTACAAGACAGCCACCAAATGGGCGATATTGGGCGCAAAATAACGCATTGTCAGCGTAAGGCAAATCGTCTAAACTGGTTTTTTTGTGTTATTGTTTGGCGGTTTGTCCTCATTTATCTGATTTGGTAAGCAAGGTTGATAAAGCGTATGCGGCAACTTAATCATCTGATCATCCAACGCTGTTGGGTCATCGGTTTTTTGGCATCAAGCCTTTTGCCATTGAGCCTGACCGCATGCAACCGCAATGCCAATGAACCAAGCGCAGCACAGGAGCGCGCGTCCATCAGCCGCCAACAAAGTGCCGCCAACACCTCTGCCCCTGAAGCGGCATTGGCAGATGATGAAATCGCGCTGATTGGCGATGATATCACCACCGCCAAGGCCGAACGCTATCAGCCCAGCACCACCGTGACAGGTACGCTGCAAAACGCCGAACAAACCGCCGTGCAATCCACCGTCAATGCACAGGTTCAACAAGTACTTGCCGATGTTGGCAGCGCGGTCAAACAAGGGCAAGCGTTGGTGGTGTTGGATATCGCTGATACGCAAAACCAGCTATCACAAGCCGAAGCCGACGTTGCCGCCGCCGAAGCACAAGCTAAAGTCGCTGACACCTTGGCACAAAAAAATAAAATGCTGCTAGATAAAGGCTTTGTCGCCCAAATCGAGTATGAGCGCAGTGTTGCCGACGCCACCGCGCAGCAGCAAGCCGTGATCGCCAAACGCGCCCAACTGGCCAATATCAAAAAACGCTTTGGTGACACCACCATCAAAGCCCCAAGCGATGGCGTGATTGCCAGCCGCAGTGTCGATGTCGGGCAAGTCGTCGCGCCCAATCAGACCTTGATGCAAATTGTTAATCCCAACAAACTTGAGTTTGCCGCCAACGTACCCAGCGAGGCGCAAAGCCAGCTTTCGGTTGGGCAAAGCGTGCCGTTTAGCATCGGCAATCAGACCGACCGCGCCAGCCAAGACGCAAGCGGCGCGTCTTTGACCACCCAAAGCACCGCGCCATACGTCGGGCAAATCAGCCGCATCGCGCCGCAGGTTGATCCCACCAGTCGCCAGCTGACGATTTATGTCGCCGTGCAGCCCAATAAAGATTTACGCGCAGGCATGTTTGCCACAGGCACACTGTCTTATGGGCAGGTGCAAACAGGCGTGCTGTTGCCTACCACTGCCGTGCGTTTAGACAGTGCAACCGCCACGCCCACAGCAACGCCACAAACGGGTATGGTGTGGGTCATCGGGCAAGACCACCGTTTGCGCCATCAGCCTGTGACCATCATTCGGCAAGACCCACAAACCAACCAGTATTTGGTCAGCGGTATTGAGGCAGGCACGGTGGTGACGACAGTACCACTGATGCCCGATGACGCAGGCAAGCGTGTGGTAGTCAAGTAGTTTTTTGCCAGTGCGTGAGGCGTTATCATGTGGCTAACCCGAATCAGTATCGCCAATCCTGTGTTTGCCACGATGATGATGTTGGCGTTTATGGTGGTGGGGCTGCTTGCCACCCAGCGTATGCAGGTCGAGGAATTTCCCGATATTGATTTTCCGTTTGTCGTCATCAGCACAACGTACGCAGGCGCGTCACCTGAAGTCATTGAGTCCGACATCACCGAAAAAATCGAAGAGCAAATCAACACCATTGCAGGTGTCAAAGAGATTATGTCGGTATCGCGGCAAGGCTTGTCGCAAGTGATTGTCCAGTTTGACCTCAACATGTCCTCAGATGTTGCCGCGCAAAATGTGCGTGATAAGTTGGCACTGGTCACGCCGCAGTTTCGTGACGATGTGGATGACCCGATTGTGGCGCAGTTCAACCCTGCTGATATGCCCGTGTTGTCGGTGGCGTTTGACAGCCCGCGCATGAGTATCGGTGAGCTTTCGACGTTTTTAGAACATGATGTCAGCAAACGCCTACAAACCGTGTCGGGCGTTGGTCGGGTGGATTTGCTTGGCAATCGCCCACGCCAAATTCGCATTGCGCTAGACCCAGAGCGTATGAACGCCTACCGTGTGTCAGTCAATCAAGTGGCAAACGCGCTCAAAAATGACAACGTTGAGCTGCCTTTAGGCACGCTTGAGCAAAACAACCAACAAACCATCGTCCAAATCAATGGGCGTGTCAAATCACCTGCCGAATTTGGGCAACTGGTGGTGGCACAAAACCGCACGCCTTCAGGGCAAATCGTGCCCGTATACTTATCACAAATCGCCCAAATCCGCGATGGGCAGGCCGATGCTGCCTCAGCGGCGTTGGTCAATGGCAAGCCTGCGGTGGCAATGGATGTTATCAAAACCTCAGATGCCAACGTGCTTGCGGTGGTTGATGGCGTGCGCAAACGCTTGGCACAGATTGAACAAACCTTGCCGCGTGATGTGCATATGCAGGTGGTGGCGGACAGCTCGGTCAATATTCGCGGTGCGCTTGGTAATGTGGTGCGCACGCTGATTGAAGGCGCGATTTTGGCGGTGTTTATCGTGTGGCTATTTTTGGGGTCGTGGCGTTCGACGATTATCACGGGTTTGACCTTGCCGATTGCGCTGCTTGGTACGTTGGCGGTGGTGTGGTTGCTGGGTTTTAGCATTAACATGATGACGCTGTTGGCGTTGGCGCTATGTATCGGGCTGTTGATTGATGATGCGATTGTGGTGCGTGAAAACATCGTCCGCCATGCGGCAATGGGTAAACCGCCTCGACAAGCGTCACTTGACGGCACGCAAGAGATTGGTCTGGCGGTGGTGGCGACAAGCTTGGTGATTGTGGCGGTATTTTTGCCTGTGGCGTTTATGGGTGGGATTATCGGGCGGTTTTTTTATCAATTTGGTGTGACGGTGTCGGTGGCGGTGCTGCTGTCGATGTTGGTCAGCTTTACCCTTGACCCGATGCTGTCATCGGTGTGGCATGACCCCGACGCGGTGGCAGGGCATCACGGCGCGCGTCCGCGTTTTGTTCGCCAGCCATTGGCGTGGGTGCTGTGGCAGTTTGAGCGCGGTCTGACGTGGCTGACGGGTGTGTATAGCCGTATTTTGCGCTTATGCTTGAAGCGGCGTTTTGTCACTTTGTTGATCGCGCTAGGCTCGTTGGTGCTGGCCTTTGGCGCGGCAAGCTTGGTGGGTAGTGAATTTGTCCCACAAGCTGACATGAATGACATCACCGTGCGCTTTGAAACACCAACCAACGCCAGCGTGGACTACACCCAACACAAGTCTGCACAAGTGGCGCGTGTACTTGAGGCAATGCCCGAGGTCACGCGCACATACGCGGCGGTCAATACGTTGGCGTACAGCGGTGATAACCATGTGCAAATCAAAGTCACGCTACTGCCCAAGGACCAACGCCAAAGTTTGACCGCGATGACCCAACGCATTCGTGGACAACTGGCGCAAATCGGCGGTATCCAAGTGACCTCGGTTGCCGCGGCGGACAACACGATTGGCGGCGGCGAAAAACCCATTCAAATCTCCATCACAGGCGATGATTTGGGCGAACTTGCGCGGCTTGCCGATGATTTTATGACACGGCTTGACGGCATTGCAGGCTTGATTGATTTAGAAAGCACCTTGACCGATCCCAAGGCCACCGTCAATGTCACCATCGACCGCTTGGCAGCCAATGACGCAGGGCTGTCGGTTGGGCAAATTGGGCAGGCGTTGCGCCCCCTACTGGCTGGCGACAATGTGACGACATTCAAAGACGCGCAAGGCAACAACATCGATGTGAATTTGCGCCTACCCAATGATGACCGCCGCACCATCGCGCAGTTGCAGCGGCTGTATTTGACCTCAAGTAAAACCGACGCACGCGGCGTACCGCTGTTGATTCCGCTGTCACAAGTGGCGCGTTTTGCTGCCACCACGGGCGCGGCACAAATCAACCGTCGCGACTTGCGCCGTGAGGTTGTCGTCAAGGCCAACACCAACGGCAGGCCAGCAGGCGACATTGGGCGCGACATCGCGGCTGTGCAAGCGCAGATGAAATTGCCAGCTGGTTATGGCTTTGCGGTGCAAGGTGCTAACAAAGACATGGCAGAATCATTGGGCTATGCCGCAACCGCGTTGCTGTTGGCAATCATTTTTATTTACATGCTGCTAGGTTCGCAGTTTAAGAGTTTTTTGTACCCTGTGGCGATTATGGCAGCGTTGCCATTGTCGCTGGTTGGGGTGTTTTTTGCCCTGTATCTGTGGGGCTCGACACTCAACATTTTTTCTATTATCGGCATTATTATGCTGATGGGGCTGGTGTGCAAAAACGCGATTTTGCTGATTGACTTTATCAAGACCGCGACCGAAAACGGGCAAGACCGCCACAGCGCGATTATGCAGGCAGGACAAACGCGTTTGCGCCCAATTTTGATGACGACCGCCGCGATGGTCATGGGCATGGTGCCGCTGGCGCTGGGTGTGGGCAAAGGCGCAGAGCAGCAAGCACCGATGGCACACGCAATCATCGGCGGTGTGCTGACCTCGACGCTACTGACCTTGATTGTCGTGCCTGTGATTTACACCTATCTGGACGATGCCAAACATTGGACCTTGGGTAAGTTTAGCAAACGCTAAGCAAAGTCTTAAATTTTTTGGGCTAAAATGAAATACTTGCTTACATTTTTCTAACGTAGAATCATACTTTAGCATAACAAAATTTTTATCATTTGCGACCGTAAACCTGTGCTTTTAAACGCAAATTTACAGCAACGCGTGATAAAAACCTGAGTGCCACAGTGTGTCAGCCGTGCCATTGCCAAAGTCTTAAGGTTACGGTTGGGCGTGACTGCCTTGTACAGGCGATTGTCTTGCTTTAAGCAAAACGTCAAACGCTCAGTTGTGTGATGATGAGCCAAACTTTGGCATACGGTTGGATTAGTTAGCAAATTACTGGAAACTTTTAGCATGAAATATTTAAAGCTACGCCCCAATTTACCTATCGTTGGCAGTGTGTTGGCGGCAAGCCTGCTGTTTAGCGGCTGTGCGTCCAGCAACGCTGCCAGTACCACCACCGCCAAACCTGTGATGCAGCCGCAAGCTTATTCCCAGCCTGCCCCACACGGCGACCCACGCAAGCCCAAGCACGCCAAACGCGGTAACGGGTGGAAGGATTTAGACCTCACCGCCACGCAGCAAGCCCAAATTGAGCAAATCAAAGCGCGCAACAATGTGGCGATGAAGCAGCTTAAGGCCAGCATCGCCCAGCAAGAGGCGACCATCGCCCAACAAAAACAAGCAGGCGCGAACACGGCCACCTTGCTTGCCTTGCACCAGCAACGCCAAAACAGCGTTGAGCAGATGATGGCACTCAAAAAACAACAACGCCAGCAAATGCTTAGCGTCTTGACACCAGAGCAGCAGCTGAAGTTTTATGAACGCCAAACCAAGCGCGGCTGGGATGATGGCAAACGGGCAAAACACGACAAGCACGACAAACGCCGCCCCATGAATGGCACGCCTAACAGCGCGTGGCAGTCACCTGCGCAAGGCAGCAATGCGGTGCAACCCGTTAATGGGCGTTAAGACAATGTGCGTTAAATAGCCATTAAACCCATCGTCAATCTGGCGAGTGGTTTATTAAGCATTGCCCCCAGCGCGCTTATGGTGCGTTTGGGGGTATTTTTTTGGTCATGCGTTTGGCCTTGTGCCAACGTTACGCCAACCTAGCAACATTTTCGCCACCTTTAGCCAACGTTTACTAATCGTTAAGTATGTCAAAATCGCCTTGATTTTGCCCAAATTGGTACTATGATGGCGTGAGTGAGACTTATTTTCTTTTAAATACGATTAAATTTTGACCGTTTAATCCCTCAAGAGAGCAACACAATGGACGACACCACCAGCACCAAACATATTTTGCTGATTGAAGATGATCCCGATTTGGCGGAGTTGATTAGTGAATACTTGGGCATGAATTACTATGATATCTCTCACGCGCCAACGGGCGGTGAGGGTTTAGAAATTTTGGGCAATCCTAGTCAGCCTGTGGATTTGGTGATTTTGGATTTGATGTTGCCCGATATGGACGGCATGCAGGTGTGCCAAAAAATCCGCCAGCATAAAGACAGCCGCTTAGCGCATGTGCCCATCATTATGCTGACCGCCAAAGGTGACACCACCGACCGCGTGCTGGGGCTTGAGATGGGCGCAGATGACTACATTGCCAAGCCGTTTGAGCCGCGCGAGCTGTTGGCGCGTATCCGTGCGGTGCTACGTCGTCATGAATTGCCCGTCCATCAGCAGCAAGAGGACAATTTGGTGTTTGGGCGGCTTAAGGTCTATCCCGATAGTCATGAGGTCACCATCGATGATAACCCTGTGCGCTTGACAACCCACCAATTTCAGCTGCTGCACTATTTTGCGACCCATTCAGGCAAGGTGCTAAGCCGCGATCAATTGTGGCACGCGATGCCAAACGATGACAGCAGCGACAACATCGACCGCGCGATTGATGTGCATATCTCACGCTTGCGCGCGCTGATTGAAGACAACCCACGCCAGCCCAAGCGTATCATCACCGTGCGCGGTGTGGGCTATCAGTTTGCCACCGACCAAGTGTAATTGCTGGTTCTGTGCCATCAAGCGGCGTGCATAAAGCTTTTGCCGACTTGATGGCTTTGTATTTTTAGTCCCTATCAAGCCTGTCACGAGTCACTGCCATTTTGCGCGTCAAATTTAACAGCCTGTTTTTTAAAATCGTCGTCAGTGTGATTTTGGCGTTGTGCGTGTTTGCAGGCGCGATGATGCTTTTGACCCATCTGGTGCATGACACCTCAGACAAAACGCGTCACCAAATCATCGCCACCCAAGTCACCCAACAGCTTGAGCCGCTGCTGGTTGAGCTGCGCGTGGCACAAGACCAACGCCAATACCTAGAAAGCCGCTATTTGATGGCGCTGATTCGGCGCAGTTTTTCGCTGTACGGTGATTCACTCAATGCCAAGTTTGCGCTGTATGATGGGCAGACACAAGACGCGCTGCTGGCCATGCAGGGTTTGCCACCGCGTTTGCCACCGCAACCGCCGTGGTTTCGGGCGTTGTTTCCGTTTGATGAACCCAAACACCCACTGGATGTGCAAATTGTCAGCCCGTCGGGCTATGTGCTACTGTACCAAGCCAACACGCCTGCGCAGTCGCCATTTGCGCCATTTTTAAATTTGTTCACAGGCACATTGTTGCTGCTGGTTATCATGTCGGCGGCGATTTGGATATTGACCCGTACCTTGACCAATCGCATTGATGAACTGTCTCAACAAATGGTCAAATTGGGCGCAGGCGATTTTAGCGCGCGCGTTCAGCCAACGGGCGATGATGAGCTGACGATTTTGGCGCGCGGCTTTAACCAAACCGCTGAGCGCATTGAAACCTTGATGAATGCCAATAAGCTGCTACTGGCGCATGCGTCGCATGAAATTCGCACGCCGATTACGCGCATTCGCTTGCAGGTGGAGATGATGGGCATGTTGGCCAGTCAGCTTGATGCCGCAGGGCAGCAAAAATTTGCCAAACGCGCCGATGCCATCAACCGCGATTTGACGGGGCTAAATGACTTGGTCGAAAGCATTTTGTTGGTCAGCCGTATGGACGCAGGGCACGCCATCGAACAGGTGGAAGTCATTGATTTGTATGACCTCATCAAAAGTGAAGTGCAACACTACGCAGGCGCGACATTGGTGGGCGACCATCTGACCATCGAGGGGCAAAAAAGCCTACTGACCCACATGGTGCGCAACTTGCTTGATAACGCGTATCTGCACGGTGTGCCGCCTGCACAAGTGCGCCTATACGCCATTGACGATACTGGGCAGCCGCTAGCAGCCGCCCAGCCGCCACTGGCTTTGGCTGACAATGACACTACCCCCAGCGACCGTCCTGCCGACACCACACCCAGCAGCCTGCCAACCGATGAGCCCCATACCGCGCCCAATGCCGCAACCGATTTGGCACAAGATACCAAAACCAATAAGGAGCTCAAAGACAAAGACAAGCCCAAATCCCCACGCTTTAGCCGCAAAAAACCTGCACCCATCGCGTATCCATTCATCCAAATCGCCGTTATTGACCAAGGTACGGGCATCGCACTTGACAAACGTGCCGACGTGTTTAGCCCATTTGTGCGTTTGCAGCAAGATAAAAAAGGCTCAGGCCTTGGTCTGTCATTGGTCGCGCAAATTGCCGCCGCGCACAACGGCACAATCATCACCGACACCGTGGACGGGCACACACGGTTTTTGATCACCCTGCCCGTCAGCCAAGACAAGCCGTCGTAAGCATTACGTGTTTTGCGTCATTTTATTGGTCAAAGTGGCATTAACCGCCTGCCAAATTTAACCAACACGGTGCGTTTATTTTGGCTAAAATTGTGTTAAAATTTGCACCTTTTGGCAAAATTGGCTTTTGCCTTGGTTGGGTTAAAATCGCATTTTTTGGGTCAAGGTTAGAACATTTTGGCAACCACAAACGAGCGTAAAACAGACATGATTGTCTTAGATGGCGTAAGTAAGCGCTTTGTTGGGCAAAATGGCGATTGGTTCACCGCCGTTGCACCCACGTCGCTGACGATCGCCCAAGGCGAGATTTTTGGCCTGATGGGATATTCAGGCGCAGGCAAATCAACGCTGCTGCGGCTAATTAACCTACTTGAACGCCCCGACAGCGGCGCGGTGATGGTTGATGGGCAGGATTTGACCCAACTTGGTGGCAAGGCACTGCGCCATGCGCGGCAAAACATCGGCATGGTGTTTCAGCAATTTAACTTAATGGCAAATCGCACCGTTGAGCAAAACGTGGCGTTTGCCCTGCAGGTGGCAGGCTGGCAACGCGCCGATATCGCACCACGGGTGGCAGAGTGCTTACAAATCGTTGGACTTGCCGACCGCGCGCGCCACTACCCTGCGCAATTATCGGGCGGACAAAAACAACGCGCTGGCATTGCGCGCGCCCTTGCACCGCGTCCGCGTGTCATGCTGGCAGATGAGCCCACCTCCGCGCTTGACCCTGCTACCACGCGCAACGTGCTGGACTGCTTGCAACAGATTAACCAAGCGTTTGGCGTGACGATTGTCATCGTCACCCACGAGATGTCCGTGATTCGTAAGCTATGCCATCGCGTGGCACTGCTTGAGCAAGGGCAACTGCTAGAGGTCAGCGACGTGCGTGACGGGCAGATTTTGGCGACCACCGCGTTGGGGCAATCGCTGGTGCATGAGGATTTGTAATTAATTTTAAACACTACTGCAATAAAATTTGCTAAAAACAGCTGGCGGTTTGGGCAGCTTGTGTTGGGCTACACGCAAGCTCACACGACCGACTGGCCTTTGTGGCGCAAGTTTTGGCAGTTGGGTCACATCTTTGGCAGGATATTGGCATAACGGCGGCATGACAGACACACTTCAACAGGCATGGCAAACAGCAAGCGCAAATCTTTGGGCGATGCGCGATGAGATTTGGCAGGCATTTTGGGAAACCTTGGTGATGCTTGGGATTTCTAGTGCGGTGTCCATCATCGGTGGGTTGTTGGTTGGGGTGGCGTTGTTTATGACCAGCAAAAACCAGCTGGCTGAACGCGCTGGTGCTTATACGGCGTTGGGCGGATTGACCAACTTGATTCGGGCATTTCCGTTTGTTATTTTGATGATTGTGCTGATTCCGCTGACGCGGCTGCTGGCAGGCACGACGATTGGCCCGATTGCCGCGTCGGTGGCATTAAGCCTAGCAGGGCTGTTTTATTTTGCACGTTTGGTTGAGCAAAACCTACGCGATGTGCCGCGTGGGGTGATTGAGGCGGCGCAAGCGATGGGCGCAAGCCATGGGACGATTGTGCGCCATGTCCTGCTCAATGAAGCACGCGCAAGTTTGGTCTTGAGTGCCACCACGCTGATGATTAGCTTACTGTCATACAGTGCAGCGGCAGGCATGATCGGTGGCGGTGGGCTTGGCGATTTGGCAATTCGCTATGGCTACAACCGCTACCAAAACGATGTGATGATTTTTATGGTGATTTTGTTGGTGCTGATGGTGGTGGTTATCCAAACCGTTGGCAACCTGTTGGCGGCAAAATTGGACAAGCGTTAAACCACTTGGCGATTGTGCCGATTTTTAGACGTTAATTGTCAGTCATTAAAAAGGAACTTTTATGCAAATCGTAACCCCCACCCTACCTACACGCCGTTTGGCACAAATCGGGCTGATTGGTGTGGCAAGCTTGGCGTTATTTGGTTGTAACAAAACACCAGAAGCCACAACGGCCACCCCCGATAGCCAAACCGCAAGCGCCCTTGCCAGCCAAGCGACCGCCCCTGCGGCAAATGCCAGCAACACAACCGACAGCAATGCCACTGCTGGTACGCCTGACCCCAACAAGCCGCAAATTGTCATCGGCACGACGGTGGGCGATTTTGGCGATATGGTCAAAGATAGCATTGAGCCACAGCTTGAGCAACAAGGCTACAAGGTCAAGTTGGTTGAGTTTTCTGACTATGTGCGTCCCAACCAAGCGTTGGCCGATGGTGACATCGATATCAACGTATTTCAGCACAAGCCGTATTTAGACGAATTTAAAAAACAGCACAATCTTAATTTAATCGAGGTGTTTCAAGTACCGACTGCGCCATTGGGCTTGTACAGTGGCAAGCTGAGCGCACTTGACGAAGCCAAAGACGGCATGAGCGTGGCCGTGCCAAACGACCCAAGCAACTTTGCGCGCGCGTTGGTCATGCTCAATGAATTGGGCTGGATTAAACTCAAAGACAACATCGACCCTTTGACCGCCAGCAAAGCTGACATCGCTGAAAATCCTCAAAACATCAAATTGGTTGAGCTAGAAGCCGCGCAGCTACCACGCTCACGCCAAGATGTGGATTTTGCCGTCATCAATGGCAATTACGCGACCAGCTCAGGCATTAAGCTCACCGATGCTTTGTACCAAGAGCCAAGCTACGCTTATGTCAATTGGGCGGCGGTGCGCCAACAAGACCAAAACGCGCCATGGGTACGTGATGTGACTCATGCGTACAATTCAGACGCATTCAAACAATACGCCCACCAAACCTTCCCCGGTTATAAATATCCTGCGATTTGGGGCGAAAATACAGCCACTGCCAGCAATGCGCCTGCCACAGTAGTTGCCAGCAACGCGCCGTAACACGTTGTTTGCCGCCTTGCTTTAATCACGCGGTTTTGAGCAAAAAACCGTGTGAACCCAAAAAAAGCATTTGCTCATCTAGCCAATGCTTTTTTTATTCGTGGGCTTTAGCCTGCGCGCCTGCTTTCTTGGCAACCCCTACGCGCCTGCGCCTAAAGTCACGGAACTGCGGCAACGAATGATAAAAACTCAGCGGCATCAAAGCCGTCATCCTTGACTTCCTCCCCTCCCTATCGTTCGGGGATTCCTTCTGCAAGACGGTTAGACCTGCCGCAAACCTAAGACAATG
>NZ_JCADBW010000013.1:0-2065 GCF_059264685.1 Faucicola sp. SE7633
GCAACCGCCCGTACGACACACCGTACATCTTAGGTTCTTATTTTAAGCTAATCCTACCGTTAGGCTTGTCTTAGACACGAATTAGCTTAAGTGTGTGTTTGGAAACGTCTTACCAGTTAAGTTACTGCGTACTCGCAATTTAGTCTTAACTTAACTGTGGAATGTAAGACATTGAATATAGTGAGATGAGCATAGCAAAACTTATCGCATTTAACAATTGCCTTATATGCACCGCCTGAAGTCGCAGGTTTACGGCAACGAATGGTAAACGCAAAATGATTGGCACTGAGCCAGCGTTTGGCTTGGGTGCAATAGGCGCAATTTGGCAAGGTGTAGATGATGATAGCATTGGGCTTGACAGTTTGTGCCCGTTGCTGCGCCTTTGTCCCATCCGTGTTGCTGCCAGCATGCGACGCGCTCACACCCAACGCCGCCGCCAATACCAAGCCGAGTGGCATTTTGCGCCCAAGATTTGGTTTTAAATGCCTCATCGCTGGGCCGCCCATGCCTTGATGTGCGGCTCAACCAGCGCGGCAAATAGGTCAATGTGCAACGGGTCAGCATTGAGCGCAGGGATATAGCCGTATTCGCCGCCGCCGTTGTCTTGAAAGGTGTTTTTGTTCTCAACCGCCAGCTCTTCTAGGGTTTCTAAACAATCGGCAGAAAACGCAGGGCTCAAGACCTGCACAGACGCAAGCCCTGCCTTGCCCCATGCGGTCAAAAGCTCATCGGTGTATGGTTTGACCCACTCTTGTAGCCCAAAGCGTGATTGAAAACTGTACGCCCATTGCTCATCGGTCAGTCCAAGCGCGTCGGCAACCGCATGTGCGGTGATTTTGCAGCGTTCGGGGTATGGGTCGCCTTTGTCGGCATAGGGTTTGGGGATGCCATGAAAGCTAAACAGCAGCTTTTGGGCGTGCCCGTGATGCGCTTGGTAGCGGCGCACGCTGTCGGCAAGCGCGGCGATGTAGCGTGGATGGTTGTAATAATCTTTGACAAAACTCAACGCAGGCAAATCACGCGCCTTTAAGCCGTATTTGGCAATCACGTCAAACACCGCTGCGGTGGTGCTGGCGGAGTATTGCGGATAAGCAGGCAGCACGACGATGCGCTCAATACCTTGTGCCTTGAGGTTGTGCAATGCGTCAGTCAGCGCAGGCTTGCCATACGTCATGGCAAGCTCAACCTTGACAGGTACGCCAAAATCCTGTTGATCAAGGCGTTGCTGTAGTAAATCCGCTTGCATATAGGCGATTTGGCGCAATGGTGAGTCGTCATCCCACACGCTGGCATAAGCATGAGCGACGCGTTTAGGACGCGTGGTGAGGATAAATAAGTTTAAAATAATCGCCCAAACAAGTTTGGGCACTTCAATCACGCGCGTATCGGACAAAAACTGGCGCAAGTACTGGCGCACGGCAGGCACGGTTGGCGCGTCGGGCGTACCCAGATTGACCAACAGCACAGCGACGGTCGGGTTGGTTTGATAGGTTGGTCTGGGTTTGGTGGGCATGGTGACCATAGGGCTACGGACTTTTTCTTTAGCAAATGCTGACATGGATGTTACAGGTATAGTGGCTTGGTGCAAGCGGCGTATTGACAAAACGCTTGGCAATGATGCGGCATTGTACCTTATTTACTCAACTTTTTTTAGACAACTTTTTGCTTGGATGTTGGTCCAATTCTTGCACCGTTTTGCACCTAGCCCACGCGCGGTGTTTTTGTGCCTGTGTTGTGGGTTTATCATTCGTTGCCGTAAACCTGCGACTTCAGGCGGTGGATATAAGGCAATTGTTAAATGCGATAAGTTTTGCTAGACTCATCTTACTATATTCAATGTCTTACATTCCACAGTTAAGTTAAGACTAAATTGCGAGTACGCAGTAACTTAACTGGTAAGACGTTTCCAAACACACACTTAAGCTAATTCGTGTCTAAGACAATCCTAACGGTAGGATTAGCTTAAAATAAGAACCTAAGATGTACGGTGTGTCGTACGGGCGGTTGCCATTGTCTTAGGTTTGCGGCAGGTCTAACCGTCTTGCAGAAGGAATCCCCGAACGAT
>NZ_JCADBW010000014.1:0-74571 GCF_059264685.1 Faucicola sp. SE7633
GGTAAAACTAGCCAATAGACGTTAATTTACGGCAATTTAGGAGGCTTTTATGCCAATTCGGTGACTTTCTTCACTTCTTTAACACCAATTCCAGTTTTTAGTTGAGTTTGAAATTGGTGTCGAGAGATGGTCGCTGGTTTGTGCAAAGGTCTCTATTATAAAAAATGATATCAGTGCAGAACATACACTAGAGTCACTTGCAAAGGCTGCTTGTCTTAGTGAAAGCCATTTCAAAAAAGCTTTCAAGAAACAATTTGGATATACACCTAAAGTTTATATTACTGAACTTCGTATGCAAATGGCTAGAGGTCTGATTATTAATACGGATATGCCTATCGCTATTATTGCTGAGAAATGTGGCTATCAAAATCTTTCAGCATTTATCAGGCGCTTTTCTCTTTATTATCATGTGACACCCCAGAAGTTTCGAGCTAAAAGACAGTCTTTATCTTAAACGGCTGTGGTAAAAATAACAAGTTTTTCTAAATACCCGCCTAAGCCTTTGCCTAATCGAAATAGCCTCAAGTTAGCATCTTTTTCTCATGCTGTCTTTTCTTTTTTTACCTCAGCATACTTTTCAAACCACGACCAACTTGTTTCATGGGTTTAATTAGCGTAACCCTAGCTTTTGCACCAAAACCATATAAAACGCTGTCCCAATCAAAATCGACAAAAACATGTTACGTCGCCATAAATGCAGCCCCACCACCAATAGCCCTGCTAAAAACTCAACCACACCGTGATACTGACTCAAGATATCGACGTTTTTATCATTCGTTGCCGTAAACCTGCGACTTCAGGCGGTGGATATAAGGCAATTGTTAAATGCGATAAGTTTTGCTATGCTCATCTCACTATATTCAATGTCTTACATTCCACAGTTAAGTTAAGACTAAATTGCGAGTACGCAGTGACTTAACTGGTAAGACGTTTCCAAACACACACTTAAGCTAATTCGTGTCTATGACAATCCTAACGGTAGGATTAGCTTAAAATAAGAACCTAAGATGTACGGTGTGTCGTACGGGCGGTTGCTATTGTCTTAGGTTTGCGGCAGGTCTAACCGTCTTGCAGAAGGAATCCCCGAACGATAGGGAGGGGAGGAAGTCAAAGCAATAAATGACCAACATGCCAAAAACTGCAGGCGGCAACGCCCTCCCTAAATATTGGATATACAGTGGCGTGGGACGGTGCGCAGGAAAGAGCCAAAATGGCAACCAACGACAGAGCTGTAATGCCGCGATAACCACCCCCAACGTCAAAAGTTGTTGGGATAATATCATTTTAACTCCTTTAGCTTATGGCAATTATTAGCATGTGGGGGCTGAAATTTGCGCTGAATTTGCTTGCGTCGTACGGTCAAAATCAGCAAAATTATCACCATCGCAGGAAATAAGAATATTTTTTCACCAAATACCCCTAGGCACAGCAAGGTTACCAGTAAACCTATCAACGAGCTTTCATGGGATGGCTCTTTGAGCCATTGCTCCAAAAAAATCACCAAAAATAATCCTGTCATGGCAAATTCAGCACCTTTTAAGCTAAAAGGCAAATAATCGGCTACCAGGCCACCCAACGCTGCACCTGCCACCCAGTATATCTGCAACAACGCCGTGACAAAAACCATATACCAACCATCATGGACTTGGTTTTTATTTACCGCTGCGTGTTGCAAGATGGCGAACGACTCATCGGTGGTGGCTGATACCAGATAGAATTTTTTATTACCCGCTTGATGAAAGCGAGGCAATAAGGCAATGCTGTAGAAAATTTGGCGAGCACTTACCATCAGCGTAATGACAAATACATACAATGGATTAAACGCCGATAACAAAAAACTTGCCGCAATAAACTCGACCGAACCTGCATAAATCAACGTTGCCATTAAAATTGGATAAATAGCGCCAAAACCTAAGCTTCGCATATAGATACCGTAAGCCATTCCCAACACAAGATATCCCGATAGGATAGGCAGCGTATTTATAAAAGCGCGTTGCAAAGATTTTTGTAGTAAATTTTTCATCAAAAGGATTTAAATTGGATGTCAATATTTGTTCGATCCACGCAAAAGTAGCCGCCTTATCCAAACCGCCTTTCGTGTACCGTTAGAAATCAAACCACAAACTTCACGCCCAAATTCAACTGACTTGGCAACACCGTCCCCGATTGTAACGCGCTATGCTCACTTGCGCTGGCTTTCGCAGCCGTCTTAAGCCCAAACGTCATATCCTCGGCAACAGCCACCCCCATCGCCTGTAGCTTGGGCTTTAAAATCTCATACCCGTAGGATACCAAACCAATCGCATCAGCCGCGGCTTGCCCCTGCCCTTGCGCTTGACTGGCGGCGGCGTTAAAACTGGCAAACATCTGCTCAACCCATGCCAGCGTCAAGCCATCGGCAGGCTTAAGCGTGATACTGCGCACGGTTTGCCCGATGAGCTGGGTGTGTTTGCGCTCGGCTTCACGCACAATCACCTCGGTCAAATAGCCGTAATGTGGCTTGGCACTGTGGGCGATATTGGGCAGTGGTGGGCGCGGTGCACTTGGTGCAGGCGGTGACGGTTGCGGCTGGATGGATGGTTGGTGTTGTGGCGGATTTTGCTGATACGGCGGCGCGGTATAGGGATTTTGGCTAACGGGTGGATGGATGGGCGCAGGCGCGATGGGTTGTGGCGGTTTTGGTATCGGCTGTGGTTGGTACGCTGGCGGATGGGGTGATAAATGTTGGGCAGGTACGCGCGTTGGTGGTGCAGACGGGCTTGGGATGGCTGGCGCAATCGGTGGCAGGCTGGCGGCAGGTGCGCTGGGCGCAGGGTATAGCCCGTTGTCGCTGCGTTCGCCATGAAATTGGGGCAGCAGCTTGCCAAGGGTGCGCTGGTACAGGCTTGGCGTGGCAAACTCGGCATCGGTGTCCGCGTCGTCCTCGGCGATGTGCTGGATCAGCAAGGTGAGCGTGTTGGCAGGGTCGGTTGCAGGATTTTTTTGTTTGGCGATAGACAACGGCAAGATGTGCGCATCAGGTACGGTGTAGCGCACGCCTTGGATAAACTGGCGATAAGCGGCGGCAAGTTTTGTGTTGTCTTCTACGTCAAAATTGGGCGGCACGGTGAGCTGTAGGCTTAGGTGGCGTAGGTTATCGACGGTTGCGCTGTACAAGCTAAAAAAATGCGTCAGCTCGCCAAAGACATCGCTTGGGTGGTTGTCGTCAATGATAAAGTGGTGTTGGGTGGTGATATATGCCATGCTGGTGATTGCCTTATGGGTGGTCGTTTGCCAAATTTGGGTTTGTTGCGTCGTACAGTTGTTTGGCCAATAACATGCCTGCTTGTACGGCGCGGTTGATGCCGTCGCGCGGATCATCAACCACGCCTGAGGTTTGCCAGTTACGCTCAACAAGCACGGCAACGGCTTTATCCCATTTGCCGTGGCGGTCTTTGATGCCATAAATAAACCATTTGTACGGGCGACTGTAGCACGATGCAGGCAAGGTTTTGGGTGCTTTGGTGGGGTTGTTGGCGGTTTTGGGGTTGCACAGGCTGGCAACTTGGCTGGTGGTGACATTGGCGGTGTACACCGTGCGCCCGTTTTGCCGTATGGGGTAGTTAAAGCCTGGTGTGCCTGTTTTACCAATCACCACACCGCGCGTCCAAGAACAGTCACCAATGGCTTGCTGACACGCGTTATACGCTGTGCCTGCGCGTCCGCTAAGCCCCGTCCCTGCCAGCAGCGTGCCTGAAACCAAGCTTAACGCGCTGTGGGCATCGCTTTGGCTGATGCGCACGGGCAGCATGGCTAAGTGGTCGTATTGCCCTGCTGGGGCATCACCGCGCCACGCTTTAGGGCGCAGCGGTATTTGCCCCACGCCCCACACGTCATCAATGAGGTGCGCACCCCGCCGCTGGCGGTCGCCGTTGTCGGCAATCAATAGGTTGGCAAACATATCTGCCGCGCCCAATACCGACACCTTGGCATTGCCTGCGCCAAAGACTTCATTCATGCTGGCATTGAGTAAGTCGCCACCGCGCCGACAGCTGCCATTCATGCGCCCACCGTTGGCGCTGACGCAGCTTTGCACCTGTTGTGGCGTGAATTCAAGCTGTTTGGCGGCATAGTCATGTTTGCCATCGGTGAGCATCACGCCTGCAAAATAACGGCTTTGTAGCATAGGCTTGGCGTTGTACGGCTTGCCAAATAGCAGGTCTTTAAAGCCACAATTTGGGTTGTTGGCTGTGGATTGACAATTGGCACTTAGGCCGACATCGTCGCTGGCTTTTTTGAGGGCAGGCATAGCACGGCACACACCGTCTTGCCCGCGTGGGACAATCAGTTGGCTGGTGGTGGTTTGGCAATACAAGAAGTTTGCCACCCGTTCGGTCGATGAGCTTGCCATGACTTGCTTCAGATAGCGGTAGGCTGCGCTGTCGGGATTTTTAAGGACAGGATTGGCGCGTACCAATGCCAACGCTTGTACGGTTTTGACAATTGAGCCTGGGTGTACGGTTTGGTACAGGGCGTGGTTCATGAGGTTTTGGCGTGTGTAGTCGGTCGCCCACAGGGTCGGGCATTTGGTCGATTTGGCTTTACCCAAATTGCTGTTGGCCAAACCGTCGCCATTGTCCTGCCGATAACACGCCGAATCGCTGCTGGCCAATGCCAATACGCCTTGGGTTTTGACATCCAGCACCGCAATGCCAACGCTACGCGCCAGTGCGTGTTCATACATTTGATTGGCGGCTTGCTGTAGGGCTGGTGACAGCACGTTGCGGCAATCGACATCGGCATACGGACTGTTGGTAAAGCAATCGGCGATATTTTGCGCCGCGGCTTGGATGGTCGGGTCAAGCGTCAATGCCATGTTGTAGCCGATTTTGATAGGCGCGCCATCAAGCGTGATGGTATTGACGGGCGGTGCAAACCAGCGTTGCCAAAAGTGGCGTTGGTCGGTTTGGCGTTGGTAGTGCTGGTAGGCATCTAGCAGTTGGCGGTCAAAGTGGTTGGCATGAATGTTGGACAGCTCGCTATACATCGTGCCAAGGTTGGCAGGCAAGGCGATCTGCTGGCTATCGGTGGATGCAATCACAGGCGCGTCGGATGTACCAAGCGCAGGGCTTAGCTTTAAACCGTTTAAGCCTGTATTTAGTGCGCTGCCAAGCTTGTCAAGTTTGTCAAGTTTGTCAAACGCGCTATTGGGTAAGCCGTTGTCCTGTTCAGGGGTGACCGCCCTGCCCTGTGCGTCGTCAGTTGTTGGCACAGCCTTGGTATGGTATGCCGCTTGTGCGACACTTGGCGGTACAAGTTTTGGGTGGTTGCACAGCTGATTTTGCGCGCCTTGTGCCCCACCAACAAACGCATAGCCACTATCAGTCGGCGCTTTGATGTACACGCAGCCTGCCAGCCCGTACCATGGGTTGGTTTGGGTCAGCCAGTTGGGTGGCAATTCGGCGGCACTAAGCGTGCCATCGACAAGCTGACGGCGCGCGCGGTTGGGGCGCTGCTCAAGCCACTGTAGCTGCATGAGCTTGTCGGGCGTTAGGGTGTTAAAGGCAAACGTCAGCGCGTCGGTGCTCACGCCTTGTTGGCAGGCGGCTTGCCACAGTGTGGTGGGCGCGATGTGGTAATGGTTGGCAAGGCGTTTTTGGCGTTGTAAGTCGGTCAAACGCTGGTCAAGGCGTGTGATGGCGGCTTGATACGGCTGCTGATTTTTGGTTTGGCTAAACGGGCAATTTGCACCATCGGGCGCGGCATTGATCGCGTGGGCGGCGGTGTTGCTGGCTGTCGTGACAGGCTCGATACTGCCGACCACCAGCGCCAACGCGTTTTGGTACTGCTCGGCATTGTAGGTGGTGTTTTGTGCGGTCAAAGGCGACAAATACCACAGCAGCCACCCACCCAAACCTAAGATAAACAGCACCAAAATTACAGTCAGGTTGGTTAAGATGGTATTGTATAACGCTTGGCTAAGCCGAAAATTGGCAGGCGCGCGGCTGTCGTCGCGCGATTTGCTCAGCGTGGTGGATTTGGACACAGCCGTATTTACTGGCGTGTCAGCTGTATGTTGCTCTGCCAAAGCGTCATCTATAACCGCATTCGCGGACACATCTGGCGCATCGTCCAACGTGTGCGCGTTTGGCTTGTCGTTTTTTGCAGAAATTTGCTTGTCTGTCATCGGCTTGCCTTGTTGCTTGCATGGTTGGCAGGATGGGTGGCAAAATTTGCCAACATCAGTTTGGGGCTAAACAGCGTTAGGCTAAACAGCGCGGTATTAAACCACAAATTGCTTGTCCCATAGCTGATAAACGGCAGCGTCACACCCGTCAGCGGCAAGAGTCCCAAATTGCCCGAAATCGTCACCAACGCTTGAAACACCGTCACCACCACCCACAGCAAAATCAACCACGCCAACCAAAAATAGCCGCCGTGTTGTAGCTGCGCCTTGATTTGCTCATTGCCATAAGCCAGTTGCTGGCGCGCCATCAGCCACAGCCAACCAAAATACACCACCATCAGCGCGATGGCAGGCGCGACCCCAACCACCGCCATCACCGAGGTAATCGTGTAGTCACTTTGCATTTGCAGCGGCACACCTTGGCAGCCGCTGAGCCGATAGCCGCACCACGGAATATGCCCAAGCCCATAACCCAAAGGCGGCACACTTTCACGAAACCAATGCAAAATCGCCATTTGGTCATTGCTGGCGATAAACGGATTGATCCACGCATTGACACGCTCGGCCGTGCGCGCATCAAACCCACTGATATTGACCAACGCCGTCAAAAGTAGCAGCAAAATCGCCGTGCTAGACAGCACGCCAAGCACATAGCCGCGCCCACCGCGCTGAAAAATCAGATTCGACAACGCCACACCGAGCAAAAACGTCAGCATAAAGCCGATGACCAGTAGCGTGCCTTTTTCATTGGCCAACAGCAGTGCAGCCATAGGCGGCAGCAATGCCCACGCCAATAACGCTGTCATCTTGTTACGTTTTGGCAAGATTTGCCCAATCAGTTCGCGTTGGTTGATTGCCAAAAACACCGCCAAAAACACCAGCAGCCACGCTTTGGCAAGCTCAGCAACTTTGGCACTGTCTGCGCGCAGCAGCACCGCCAGCCCCAAAAACCCGACCAATGCCGCGCAAAGCCACAGCCCTGCCTTGCGTCGCTCAGGCAGGTGCGTATCCCACAGCGCGTGCAGCAAGTTGCGCGCTGCCAAATTTTGCATTGCCCACGCCACAAGGCTTGCCAACGGACGCGCAAGGCTGACCATGACAAAACACCAAAACAAATCTTTAAAATGGTTTAAAAATAAATAACGTAACGATAAATAACTGCGCGTGCTCAAATCAAACACAATCAGCAGCCCAAAACAAGTAAACCCAACAAACAACGGATACAGCCACGCACTGGTTTTAAGCTCGCGGTTATCAGGCAGCCGTAGAAGCCTGCGCTCAATCGGCGCAAATGCACCTGCCGCGCACCACGCCACCCCCACACAAAACAGCACAATACCCACCTTAAACGGTGCAACCACGCCATGGCTGATGGCAGCCATCACCACACCCCATGCCACCAGTGCTTGCCCAATTGCCAAGACAGGGTGGCTGCGCTGCGCCAACACCAACAACGCCCACGTCACCCATGACCAAAGACACACCTGCGTAAGCAGCCCCAACGCGGTGAGGTTGCCAAACAGCGGCAGCAAGGCGCGTGCCTGCGCGGCTTTGGTTTGGTTGGCGTTGGTGTCATACACGCGCGCCACATCACTGGCAGCTTGGTTGTATAGCGCGGCTTTGGCAGGGTCATCGGCAAACAATTTGGAATACACAAAACGGCGGTTACCATCCGCCACCGCAAGCCATGCCAAAGTCTGTGCCAAACTCGCACTGGCGGTCGGCTTAGCGGCCAGTAGCGTTGCCACGCTGTCTAATTGCCCATCAGCGTTGAGGTTTAGCCAATCTTGCCGACTGTGCACGCGGTCTGCGCCAAGTATCACGCCTGTTTCGTTGCGCACCAAATCGGTTTGGCGTTGGTCGCGGCGCACCGTTTGCCATGCTTGCGCCAACGCGGTTTGCACACTATTGAGCTGCTCACGCGCTTGCGCGATACTGGTTTGGCGCGTGGCGGCATCTTGTAGGCTTGGGCAGGCCTGTGCCAACGTGCTGTTTGGGTCATATCCTTGCGCCAACGCACGGGCAAGGGTGGTTAAAACCTCGTCACCGCATACCGTGGCAAGCAGTTGTGGTTTGCTCACCCCATCGGTCGCGCTGGCAAGTTCAAGCGCGTACCGCTGCGATTTGCCCGATGTGCCATCACCATAACCTGCCAGCAAAAAGCCCACCACAAGCACCAGCCACACCAGTGCCAAACACAACGCTTCTTTTACCAATTTGGCACGGGTAGCCGCCGCTGTGTGTTGAACCACAGGCAATGCATGGCGCGAACGGGCAAAATGTGGGGAGCTAGGCGTACGCACAAAGGCCCTCCTTGTTAAAAATCACGTAAACGTGCGAATCAATCAACGATCAAACAATACCACCGTGCCTGCCAGCAGGTCATGTAGCGTCTGCTTACGCGCGGTGAACCACAAAATAAACGCAAACGGCAGCAATAGCGGCTTAATCAGCTCACGCCACAGCGCGCGCAGTAGCCCAATGCGTTGCCCCTGCATATCAAACACCCAAAGCCCCATGATGATTTTGCCAATGGTGGCTTGGCGCGAAAAACACGTCAAAACCGCATGATACAACCAATAAATACCAAACCCTGCCGCCATCAAAGCCTGCTCGTTGAGCGCGCGGATTTTAAACTGTGCCAGTAGCGGCGGCAAGGCAAACTGATACGCCAGCGCAATCAACACGCCAACCATCACCCAATCAAACACCAACGCCAACGCCCGACGCATAAAACCTGCATACACCATGCGGCTGGCAAGCCGATTGGCAGGCGTGGGCAAGGTGTCGTTCGCTGCATAAGACGCAGGCATGGCAGAATACGGCGCAGGCTGCTCATACGCAGGTGGATTGGTTGGATACGTGGGCGTAACCACAGGCTCAGCGGTAGGCGCAAACGGTGGCGGATACACCGCCGTGTTGGCATAGTCATGGGTCGGTGGGTTGGTGGTTGGATACGCATGGGCAGGCGCGGACGTGGGCGCGCTGTCATAAGCTTGGCTAAATGCACGGGTTGGCGGCACGTTGGTGGTGGCAGTATGGGGGGCAAGGCTGCGATTGCCGCAATTTGGGCACATCACGGCGGTTTTGGGCAGCACTTGCTGACAGGTTGGGCAAATCAAGGTAGACATGACGGGCAATGACTCATCCATTTAAGCAGGTAAGTGAGAAACTGGCGTGGGCAATCAGGCGCAAACGCATCAAAAATCGGCATATTGTAAACCAAATTCACCCTCACGTTTAAGCCGTTCATCGCTGGGTTGGCTCAAGGCAGTTTATGACCGCGTCCACGCATACGGCGGTTGGCAATTTGACGGCAAGCGGATGGCCGTGTGCTCAGCTTGGCGATTGAGCGTATCAAGCACACGCTGCGCCACGGGCACCAAATCAGGATAGGTCTTGGGATAATTCAGCAGCGCAGCGCAGCGTTTTGCCTTGTCATCAAGCAAATAAAACTGCGCCAAAAGCGTGCCCTCAGCAAGGCGCGTATCGCCATGTTGTTGTGCCAATGCCGCCGCCAATTCCATCATGTAAGTATTGGGCACACGGTTGGCGGCGCGCGGTGTTTGCAAGGCATACATGACAAACGCGCGCGCGTTAGGGTAGTTATTTTTTGCCAAATAAAACGCCAAATTTGCGCTGTATTCGCCATGTGTCGGTTGATTTTGCACCGCATGCGCTTGTAAATACAACGCAGCAGCAGGGTCACGCTTGTTCCAGTAGGCGTTACGGGCAGCAGTGTTGAGCTGTTTAGCCAGTGATTTGCTGTTGGCACTAGTCGGTAACTGATTAAAATACGCCATATCTGCCCTGCGAAACGCCTGTTGCGCGGTTTGTTCAAGCTGTGCGATGTCCTCGGCACTGTTTAGCTTATGCGCTAAGTTGCTTAAGGTTTTTAAATCGCGCTGACCGCTATTCTCGGTTGCCAACACACGATCAAAAAACTCGCCTGATAGCCCCAACGTGTCGGTATACAATGCGCGCGCGTCACGTTGCGCCCGACGGCTTGCCAGCCAGCCCGATTCGTTGGCAGGGTGCTTTTTTGCAAAGGCGGCAAGCTCGTGGTTGATTTGGCGGCGTGCGTCGGGTAGCTGCTGATTGATGGCCGCAAAACTGCGCGCGCTGGCGGTGTTGGCAGTTTGGGCTTGGGTGGTGGGTGTGCCATGGGTGTTAGGCGATGACATGTGGCTATACGCCCACAAACCGCCCGTACCCATCACAAACGCTGTGATAAAGCCCATCAACGGCGCAAGGCGGCTTTTTTTAGCCCGTTTTTTAATCGGCTGATTTTGGCTTGGCGAAGCCGAGGTGTCGGCTTGCGGTCTTTGATCGGTCGTTATTTTTGCTGGACGTGATGATGCTGTATTTGTTGCTGTGTCATTGGTCGTATCATTTACTGGATGAATGGGCGCGCGCTTGGCAGCATTTTGCGCTTGGTTAAATTCAGGAATAATCGGCACAGGTGACGCGCTGGGCATCGTTTGATTTAAACTGGGTTGGGTTAAATGTGTTTGGCTTGGTGCAGGCGTGGCGGCTGGGCTAAATTCGCCTGCGCCCAACAAAAAACATCGATGGCACGGCTTGCCCAAAAAATGGATATGGCTGGCATCATCAGGAAATGCGCGACAGGCAACAAACTGCCGCTGACGGCTTAGTTCACGCAGATGCTGCTCCCAGTCATGCGCTGTCGGGCGGTCATCGGGGTTGGGCGTTAAAAACGCGCGGTCGAACATCTGGCGCGTGCCATCATCCCAAAACGTGTGAATACTCGCCTTAAGCGGTGCAATCTCGGGATGGCCTGCTAAGCCATAAGCATACAGGCGTTCTTTGATAAACTGGTCGGTGTTGCGCTGGGTTAAGTTGCGCAGCCGCTCAGACAACGGGATAAAATAAAACGGGTGAATGCCAAAGTTTAAAATTTTAAACAGCTCAATTGCCAACACAAAGCGGTCATGGCGTTCATCAAGGCGGCTGATGTCCTTGTGCTCGTGGTATTCAGGGCTGGTCATCTCAGGCGAAATCACAGGCGCAGGGTACACCTGCCCGTGTTCATCGGTGATGCGGTAGCTATCGCAATCGATAAACCCAACGATAAAGCCCTTGTACGCGTCATTGGCTGGCGTGCCTGCCTCGGGCATCAAGCGCAAATTTTGTTCTTTAAAATCAATAAACGCATGGCCATGCGCGTGCAAATCTGCCATCAACGCGCTGATATTGGCGCACAGTTGCACGCGGTAATTTAGGCTGTTTTGGTAGGGGGTCAGCCGCGCCGCCTCGCGCGGATACATGAATGGATTGAGCGAAATGGAGCGCTCAAAGTCCAGCTCGGGCATGGCATAGCCCATCAGCCGCCCGTCATCGGCAAACACCAAATATTGCACCCACGCAAATTGCGTGTAGCGTGTGCCGTTGATGAACTCTTGCACATGCGCAGGTGGACGCGCCAGCATGGTTTGTAGCTTGGCAAGGCTTGGGTTTTTGGGGTCATCGCGGCGTTTAAATACCTTGGCAACCAACCGCCCCGTACCAAACAAATCACCGATACGATACACCACGCCCATGCCACCTGCGCCAATTTGCTGGTTGGGCGCAAGAGACAAGGGGTAACGTTGGGCGTTGTGTAGCAAATAGGGCATGGATGGTTTGACCTTTTTAACTGGGCTGATTGAAGGACCATACAAATTTATTGTGCGACGGGCTGACTGACGGCAGCACTGGCAGGCACATTGGCTTGCGTGATATCAAACGATGGCGGTAAATACCACACGCGGCTTGTGCCAAGATAATTTGGCGTGAGCACCTCGCCCACCCCGTGTGGCAACACCAACGCGCGCGCATCACCAGCCGCGATGGCTTGGGTCGGCTGCAACATCAAGCGGCAATAGCGGCGGCGATGGTCGCTTGTGACATCGGGCAACGGCACGCCGACACGGGCAAGTGTTTGGTTTTCGGCAGGCGTGACCTCATGGCAAGCGATATCATAAGTTAGCTTAATATCGTCGTTGGACAAGCTTAACGTATGCCATGGCAAAATTTTGGCAGCAAGGCTTGGTGGCGCGGCGTTGGACGCTTGTACGGCGCTGGTGGGCTTTGGCTCAATCGCTGATTGCGCCGTTTGCCCAGCCACGGGCTGCACCGCCGATGCGCTTAGGTTTTGGTCGGTGCTATCATCGATGATAAACTGTAACGTCCATGACTGGATAATGCCGCGTTGGTGCAAGCCTTGCGGCGGCAGGGTCTGCCACATCGCCAGCGGCTGTGTCGGTGCAAAGCTTTTTGTGGCGGTGGTCATCACAGGCAATGCTGGCCTAGGCTGTGTGCTGGGGTTGCTGTTCGCTATCTTGGGGGCTACCTCATTTTGCCTGTGGTCAGCATTCCACAGCAGCGCACCCAGCCCTGCCAGCACCGCCACACTTGCCAGCACCGCCACATTGCGCCGCTGTTTGGTTGCGGCTGTTATCACAGAGTCGGCAGGCAAGGCAGACACGGGCGCGCGGTTGATGGTGCTGGCAGAGGCAGAGGGCGCGGCTGAGGTTGGCGGCGTTTTGGCAGAATTTGCCGACACCGTTGCCGATATCGGGGTGATACCGCGATAGCGTTCAGGCTGTCTTAGCAGCACGACTAAACTTTTGTCATCGCCTGTCAAACGGTAGGTGGCAGGGCTGGCAAGCGCGTCTTGTAGCATGGCCTCACCATCCGCGCGTGAGGTACTGGCGCACAGATTAAACACGACATTGCCAAAAAACGGGCGATACACCTGCGTTTGTGTGCTTGCCCCCATAAATACCAAATCACCGCAGCCGTCCGACATCAATGCCAACAAATCCACCGCGCTGATATCCAACCAGCGTAGCGTCAGCTGGTTTTGCCAATCGGCTTGGGTGATAAACTGCGTTTCATTGACATATTCACCATTCTCACCTGCCAGCACCTGTAAATCGCTAAAATAATCCACCTGCGCCGCTGGATTTTGTCCTGTATCGGTAGCACGGGGCACAAAACGGCTGGCCATCAGTGGGCTATCACCGATTTGCACCAACAGTGCGGTATCGGCAACCAACAACACAGCGGTGAGCGTGGTATGAAAATCACGCAAACTCTGTCCTGCTACCATCTGCTGCGCCAGTTGGTCGCGAATGTGACTGAGGCGTTCTAGCACAGTTTGACTGACCGCTTGGCGTGCCTGTGCAGCGTTGTTATCGACCAAACCCTGCCCGATGGCAAACAACGCTTGCCCCACCGCTTGGCAAAAATAATCCGCGCCCTGCTCACTGTGCTGCGCCGAGCCCGCCCCGTCACACACCACCGCCACCGTCACGCGCGTATCCTGCCACACGCCTGCGCGGTCTTGGTTAGGTAGGCCGCTGTCGATATGCGCCTTGCCGATGCTACTGGCAACAAACGCCTGCCAAACACGGTGTTTTATGGTCGCATCCTCTGTGGTCTTGGGGTGTTTAAAAGCGGTGGTCATCAGTTTTGTATCGTTGCCCAAGGCGAGATGCTACCAAGCTGCACGGTTTCGCCGGGTGCAGATTGCGACATGGTTTTGAGGCTTGCCGACAGCCACACAAAAAACTCAACAAACTTCACCGAATTGAGCGGCATCGGTGGGGTCAGCGTTGATAACTGGCGCAACGTGTTAAGCTCTTGCGTGCCTGCGTCAATGGCAATCGGATAAATGATACACTGCCCGTTTTGCTCAGCGGCTTGGCATTGCTGCGCCGCCGCTTGCCACACGTCGCGGTTATCGGTCGGTAGCCCGTCGGTCATGGCAATAATCCACGGGCGCGTGTAGCTGATGCCATTGTCGCGCAAATTGGCGCGTTCATCTTCAATCAAATTTAATGCCAATAACATCCCCTGCCCGAGCGGTGTCATACCGTTTTGGCGAAACACAATCGGCATAAAATCCACCGCATCTGTCCACGTCATCATCAATTCTGCCGTGTCATTGGGGCCGCCAACGATCACAATCGCCAGTCGCACGCGGTTACGCGCCGTTTCATCGGTCATCAGGTCATGATAAAACGCGGCAATGCCTTCGTTGAGCATATCAATACGCCGTTTGCCATTGCCTGCCGCGATTTCCATTGACCCCGACAAATCCAGCACCAACACACACAACGTGCGCTGGGCGACGTTGTTGCCGTAGTCAATCGGACGAAACTGGCTATTGCCTTGGGGGGCGTGGGTTTGTGACGGGTAAGGGTTGGCAGGCGTGGGCTGCATACGGATGCTCCTTGTTTGCAATTTAGGCTTGGGCGTTTAGTGTAGCAAAGTTGGCAAGCAGGCGGCGGTTGGGTGGAAGCAATTTGGCTAAATTTTTTTAAATCATCAACAAAGTATGGACCATGCAAACACCGCCTCTACCCAATGGCCATACTAAAAGCAGCTAAAAAACGGGTGAATGACAAAACGCTCATCATAGCCAACCTATGTACAAGCAATTTTGCTGCTATGGCTGACTTTGGTAAACCAACCACACTCACCCAGATAAAGCCGCGCCACTAAGCCACCAAACAAGCCACCAAACAAGCCACAAAATCAACCGACAATCACGCATAGACAAATCCCCCTACACACACGCGTAAGGGGATTGTTGATTCACGAACACTGCGCCTATCGGACGATTAGGCCTGCTCATCTGCCAATACCGCCGCCATGGCGTTGGCGATATAATCGATGTTGCGTGAATTCAAGCCTGCCACACACATCCGACCGTTGCCTACCATATACACGGCAAAATCATCTTGCAAGCGTTGGACTTGCTCAGGTGTAAGGCCTGTGAAGCTAAACATACCGTTTTGCTTGGTGAGGTATTCAAAGCTGCGCCCTGGGACTTTTTGCTCAAGCACGTCGCGTAGCTGTGCACGCATGGCGCGGATGCGGTCACGCATGGCGTATACCTCGCCAACCCACTGCTCAAACAGCGCGTCATCATTCATCACGATATCGACCACATGCCCACCGTGTGACGCTGGGCTTGAGTAGATGCGGCGGATGGTGTATTTAAGCTGTCCATGCACCAACTGCGCTTGTGCCGCATCTTGGCACACCACCGACAAGCCGCCCACGCGCTCGCCATACAGCGATAGGTTTTTAGAAAATGAATTGCTAACAAAAAAGCTTAGCCCCATATCCACCGCGCGGCGAATGGCGTACGCATCGGCGTCCATATCCTCGCCAAAGCCTTGATACGCGATATCCATAAACGCAAGCAGACGTTTGTTTTTGATGACCTCAAGCACCTTGTCCCATTGTTCGCGCGTCAAATCCACGCCCGTTGGGTTGTGGCAGCAAGGGTGCAACAATACCACATCATTGGGGTTTAGATTATCCAAAAACGCCAGCATATCATCCATGCGTACGCCGTTGGTGGCAGGGTCATAGTACGGATATTTGCCAACCTCAAAACCTGAGCCCTCAAAAATCCCGATATGGTTGCCCCATGTTGGGTCACTGACATAGCATTTGGCTTCAGGAAACCACGCATGGATAAAATCCGCACCGACTTTAAGCGCACCTGAACCACCAATCGTTGCTACGGTTGCCACGCGGCCATCTTTGACCACTTGCGCATCTTTGCCAAATAGCAAACGCTGGCACGCCGCCCGATAGCCTGGCAAGCCATCCATCGGCAAATACGGACGCGGCTTGATGGGGTTAGCAATGCGTGCTTCGGCTTGTTTGACCGACTCAAGCACTGGCAAGCGTCCATCGTCGTCGTAGTACACGCCCACGCCCAGATTGACCTTATCTCCGCGCAAATCTTCGTCATGCTTTTGCATCAAGCCCAAAATCGGGTCACCAGCATACGCCGTTAAATGGCTAAACATGTTAGCTCCTTGTGGTGGTTAGTAAAGGTTGTTTATCGTCATGCCAAATCTTAAAAAATGGGCATAGCATAGCACTTTGTCAGCCAAACATAAAGCCTAGACCAAATTTTGCCAAAAACCTCAAGGCACGCGGCCTTTAACGAATGGCCACCCAACTGTAATTTTTGAGCATTCTGCCCAAGCCGTTTTTCCAACCGCGCGCGCTTGGCATATAGGCTTGGGCGTGGTGTAATTCAAAGCCGTATGCCTGATTGCCATACGCCATCAAAAATTCGCCATCCAAAAAGCCTGACTGCCCGATGACAAAACCGCTGCCTTGATTAAACTTAGCCTGCGCGGCATTGCCAAGTAGGGTGGCATTGATGACCGTATAGCCATGACCTGCATTGTGATTGGCGGTTGCCTTGGTGATGTCAATGCTGGCATGATGACGGGCAAAAAAACCGCCCAAAGTATTTTCATTGGCCATACAGCGATTGGCAAGGATGCGTCCGCCATTGTCGGCAAAAAAACCATAACCAAAGTTTTGATACGCATTGGTGCGCCGATTGATACTGTTGGCACTTAACACGCCATTGTGCAATGCCAAATAGCCATAGCGGTTGTCATTGGCACTGCTGTCATGACACCACAACGAACCATTGGTAAGCGCGTAAAAGCCTGCCTTGTGGTTATGCGCCGCGTTGCTACAATCAGCATTGATAAATCCGCCCGATTCCGCGCAAAACCCAAAACCCAAATCCTCAACCAAATGCGCGCAATGATACGCCTCACAATGCTGGGCATCCATCGAGCCTGCATACGCAAAAAATCCAACATCGCCAGCAAATTGCACAATCACCCCAGGCTCACAGCGGACACTTGCGCCATACCGCGCCGCAACCCCATAATAAAAATGATTGACGCGTACCTTTGAGCCGACCAGCAACTGGCTATTATAAGCGCACATAATACCTGCGCCATAGCTTTCGTCTTGCCAATGCCCGTAGCCCAAAAACCCCCCATGCCCATTGATGGTCACGCCATCGATTTTATAAATCCCATTACCGCGCTGCAGCAAAAACCCACAGCGATTGTGCAAACTGCTAAAATGTAACTGTACATTTTCTGGCTGGTTGATATTGCCGATAATCTCAACCTTGTCACTAAAAAAATCAATCTCAATTTGGTCGAAATAATACTCACCATCGGCGATTTTGATTTGAAAAAAGCGTTCATCGCCATAATCGGTAATTTGGCGTTTGCAATAACTGAGCGCATCAGCAATACTGGCAAATCGACTGGGAACGGCGAGTATCTGAAAGTCTGGCTGACCAAAACTTAACTGCTGAAAACGTGCCATAAGCCTGACCGCGCCTATCTAAGGATACAGCCGCGCCAAAACATTATGCCGCTTGGGTGGGTGTTCGCGCTCAAACGCCACACGCGCCGCGCGTTTTTGCCGCGCCCTTGCCTGCGCGTGGGTCAGCCTTGCCGTATCGGGATTGGGCAGTTGCCAATAGTCACAAAATATCTGATACCAATCATCATGGCTGATACAATTAAGCCGCATAAATTCATCGCTATACGCCCAGCCGTATTTTGGCAACGCCAGCCCAAACTCTGCCGTATCAAGTACAATGACATGACGCGCCAAAAAATCTTGGTGCGCTTGCAAAATCCTTGGCGTGATTTGGTTATAATACGCTGGCGTGACAAACCCCTGTGCATGGGCATAATGCGTGGCAATGTGCTGCTCTACCGCCAGCCGCGTACGAAACGCATCGTTGCCGTAGCTTGCCTCTATGTCATGCGCATGATACTCAAAATAACGCGCATCCGCCTCACGCATCAGCGGCACCGACCAATACGCCTGCAACGCCGCCGTGGTAGCAAACTGTGCCCAATCGCTGATATGATACGCCATGTGCTCATACACATTCGGGTCAATGGTGAACAAATGCGGCACGACAATCGGCTCATACGGTGGCGTTGGGCTTGCGTGGATGGGGGTAGACGCGTGTTGGGGGTTGGCCAAGGTTTGACTGGCTAAGTGACTGGCTAAGACGCGTTGCTGATAGTCTTGATAGTAGCCAAGTAGGTGATCGCAGGTTAAATAGCTATCTGTACGCAGCTTGATGGCATATGGCGTGGTTACTGCCTGTAGCCCTGCTGCGGTGGACACAATTTGCCGATTGACATTGTTGGGTGCATGATAACCAAATTTGATATTTGGCAACCCACCGGGGTCAGGCGAGCGCACGATGGCATCAATACCCAGTTGTTCCGCGGTTGCCAAATCAGCGGGCAGTGCCACATTTTGCCACGTTGATAAGATGATTTTGGCGTGTGGATAAGCGGCTTTGGTACGCGCCACATTGTATAAAAAATCGCTGCCATCATCCCTGTTTGTGCCAAGGTGTCGCGTATTGACCCCACCTTGAAAAATAATACTAACTTGATTGCTCTCTAGCATTACAGTGTTCCAAACCTTTGACTTCCTGCCCTCGCTAACCAAAGGCTGGGGATTTTTTACAAGACGGTCAGACCTGCCGCAGGCCTTAGCCCGTGGCAACCGCCCGTGCAACACACCGTACACCTAAGGCTCTTATGTTAAGTTGGTGCGACCGTGAGGGTGGTTGTATGGATAGCGCAGCAGACACAAAACCCACTTAAGGGTGTTTGCTAACGGTTACCCGTTAAGTGACGGCATCTGCGTAATCTGGTCTTAATCTAACGGTTGTTTGTCAGACATGGTATAGTGTGTAACGAGTATAGCAGCACGGATGGTATTTAACAAATTTTTGTATACCAGCCCTATGCCCCTAACGCAGCGTGCGTAATCTTCCGTCCAAATTAAGGGTTATTGGGCGAGATGTTAGCCGCATTGTGTGGTATCATGACGACAAAGGTTGTCGTCAATGTAAAAACCAAACATTGATGACGCCCAATCTGTTTTGCTGACGCGCTAAGATTTAGTGCTGCGTAAAACTCTCCCCATGCCAATAGCATTTAGCGATGGTGGCATGGCACGCGGTGGCAACCTCTCACGTTGCCATCGGTCGCAAAAACCTCCCCACTAGACCTAAGGCTGTTGGGGGAAATAGGTCAAGTCATTTTAGCTTTTGAAGGACAAAACGATGAAAACATTGCTACATATCACCACCGTAACTGCCTTAAGCGCAGCGGCTTTGGTTGGCTGTAACTCAACCGCCCCCAATAACGCCAAAACCACCACCGCGGTGCAAACCACAACCACCACCCAAAATGTAACCCAAACCGTCGCTCAGCCTGTCGTCGTGCAAACCACCCAAGCTGCCACGCGTACCTTCCGCTGCCAAAACGGCTTTATGCCCAAAATCACCTATCTAAACACCAACCAAGCACAAATCAGCGTGCAAGGTAAATCTCAGGTGCTAAACATCGCCACGTCAGGGTCTGGCGCGCGCTATGTTGCAACCACAGGCTTGTGGGGCACAGGGGCAGAATGGCACGAAAAAGGCAACGAAGCCATATTTAACTTTAGAGGTACAGACGGCTCAACCGTAGAAACCGCTTGCCAAGCGCTATAATGGGTTCAGGTGTTTAGCCAACGGGATTAATCAAGTTTAGATTAATCCTTTACGCATCATCTTTGCCACTTAATGGTTTGAAAACCTTGAAAACAAAGTTATTCCAGCAAAAATTTTTATAAATTGGCGTCACGATAAACCATTGACCAACACCTGCATATCCGCTGCCAGTGGTGCTTGCACGCGCACCGCCTGCCCAGTGACGGGATGGACAAAGCCCAGCTCATACGCGTGCAACGCTTGGCGCGCAAAACCATGGATCAATGCCTGCTGTGCTGCGTCAAGATTTTTTAGCAACGCTGCCGTTTGGCGTGCCGAGCCATAGACAGGGTCGCCCAATAGCGGACAGCCAATATGCGCCAAATGCACGCGAATTTGGTGCGTGCGGCCTGTTTCTAGGCGTAAATCTGCCAACACCAGCCCATCGGTGATGGCGGTTAGCTTGTCAATATGCGTTCGCGCAGGCTTACCGCTGGATGTCACCGCCATCTTGGTGCGCTGACTGGTGTGCCGTCCGATGGGCGCATCAATCGTGCGCGGTAGGCTGGCAAGCGCGGCGGTATCAGTCAATACCAATGCTTGATAACGGCGGTACACGGTTTTGTCTTTGAGCTGCGCTATCAGTGCCAGCTGGGTTTTGTGGTCTTTGGCGATGATTAACAGCCCTGTGGTGTCTTTGTCAATCCGATGCACCAACCCTGCGCGCGGCAACAGGCGACTATCAGGGTAGTGGTACAACAGCGCATTGACCAGTGTACCTGTCCAGTTGCCTGCCCCTGGATGCACCACCAGCCCTGCAGGTTTGTTAATCACGAGTAAATACGCATCTTCAAAGACGATGTCTAAAGGAATGTTTTCGGGCAAATCCGTTTGCGCGGCGTGCAATGTCGCATGAAGTGCAATCACGTCACCTGCCTTGACACGGTATTTGGGTTTTTGTGCGGTGCTATTGACGGTCAAATCACCGTCGCTCAACCAGTTTTTGACCTGCTCACGCGAAAAATCTGCCAACCAATGGCTTGCAACCTTGTCAATGCGTTCACCTGCTTGTGCGTCATCCACTGTCATGGACTGCTGCAACCGCTGCGCCATCTGGGGCACGGCAGTCGTAAGTGTGGGCGCAAGCGCGTCGCTGTCGTCATCAAATTCGGTTTTGCTATCGTCAAAGGCGGTTAAATCGGTGGTCATGGTACGCTACTTGGCTAGACGGGGCTAAAGTGGTCATTATAGCATGGTTATGGGTGTTGAAATTTCACTACAGCCCTGCCGCCAAAATATGCTAGACTTAGCAGAATTTTTTACGGTTCATTGTTGCGGTTGTTTGCAGTTTTTTTAGACAAAGGGCGTGAGCAAAACGCGCCAAACAAGAGGTTGTCGCCATGCGGTTAGGTCAAGTTAATGTCATCTCAGTACGCTTGCTGGCGTTGGTGCTGGCGTGTTCGGTTGTCACCACAGGCTGTCAGACGGTCAAGGGCGTATTTGGCACAGGCAAAAAAGACGACATCCCAGCCACCCAAGCGCGTACCACCCAACAAGGCTACTACAGCGAGGCACAAAACTACCTTGCCAAAGGTAGCTACGCGCGCGCCATCGCCACCTTAAAGGATTTGCGCACGTTTTATCCTGCAGGCGAGTACGCCGAGCAAGCCTTACTTGACCAAATGTATGCCGAATTTCAACATGGCGACTATCTAGACGCGGTGGCAAGTGCCGAGCGTTTTATCCAATCTTACCCAAGCAATCCGCAAATCGCGTATGCCTACTACGTGCGCGGCGTGGCCAACATGCAGGTTGCCAATGATGGTTTTTCTAAATACACCAACCTAAACCCTGCCCACCAAGACATGGGCTATTACCGTGTTGCGTTTGCCAATTTGCAAGAGCTGATTGCACGCTATCCCAATAGCCAGTACGCACCCGATGCCGCGCTACGCCTGCGCTATTTGTACAACCTTTTTGCTGAGCATGAAATGAACGCCGCGCGTTGGTACATCAAGCGTCAGGCGTACGTCGCCTCTGCCAACCGCGCCAAATGGGTGTTTCAATACTACCCACAAAGCGAGGCCATCCCTGAAGCCATCGCAACCCTTGCCTACAGCTACCAACAACTGGGCATGACCGACACCGCGCGGCAATACCAACAGCTGCTTGCCATCAACTACCCACAGCTACTTGACCGCAACGGCAACGTACGCCTAGAAGAAGCGCGTACAGGCTCAAACTGGCTCAACAAAGCCACGTTGGGCTTACTTGGGCAAAGCGCGACCAACCGCGACCTATCAACGGCCCAACCTGTGACCACAGGCGCGACCAAAACGCAAGTCATCCAACCGTCTTTGCAGCAACAAGCCGCCATTCAGCAAGCGGCAGGGCTGCGTCTAGCCGACACCACCAACACCGTGCCGAATGTACCCACCACCGCGCCGCGTGCAACTGTACCAACTGCGCCAGAGGCTGACCCTGCTGCCACCAATCCCTTGGACAATATCAACTTTGGCTTAGGTCTGCCGCCTGATAATACCAGCCCTGTCAAATAAGTCTTTGTAAAAAACGCCACGACCCCCATTTAAGTTCATCCAGCTTGTGCCCAGCGCGTTTGTGTCATTGACAGATACAGACGCGCGGCTTTTTGTCTTTAAAATTCTTTGTGCTTAAAATATGGTCTAAGCTAAACTGTTTGTTGATAACAACGTTATCATAACGCGTCATTTTCACTTATCGCCATCTGTCATCGCCCAATCAACCATGAGCCATCCCATCATCGAGCAAATTCTTGCCAATGCCGATATCGTGCAAATCATCGGCAAGCATGTCGAATTAAAACGCTCAGGCAATGAGTACAAAGGCTGCTGCCCGTTTCATGGCGAAAAAACCCCGTCATTTTTTGTCAATCCACAAAAAAATCTCTACAACTGCTTTGGCTGTGGTGCAAAAGGCAACGCGCTCACCTTTTTAAAAGAGTACGAAAACCTAACCGCAGGCGAGGCGTTGCAAGTCCTGTCACGCCAAACAGGCATCGAGCTACCTAAGGACAAACCCAAAAACGTATCGTATCCGCGTAAGCCCATCCCACCTGCGCCTGTGGCATCGACCAATCACGTGCCGCCGCCTGCCCCAACGCCTGCGCCGCATTCATCGCCCAACGGGCAAACGCCTGTTGGTGCTACCGCGTTTAGCGTGGCTGATGACAATTGGACAAATCAAGACCCTGCTGGGCAAATATATACGCCATCTTTGCCCGATGATTTTGCGCCCAATCGTTTAGCGGAGCAAGCCTTAGCCCAACCCAATGACACCCAAGGTGATTTATACAAACTGCTAGAGGCGGTTTGTCAGTTTTATCAAACTGCCTTGCAGCATAGCGCCATCGCCCAGCAGTATTTTGCCAAACGCGGCTTGACTGCCGACACCGTCGCCACATTTGCGCTGGGCTATGCGCCGCCTGATTGGCATCATTTGGAACAAGCCTTTCCCCGTGATATCGAGGGCTTACGCGTTTTGGGACTGGTGCGCCAGTCAGAAAAAACGGGCAATTCCTACACCCTGCTGCGCCATCGGGTGATTTTTCCGATTCGCGACAACCAAGGGCAAGTGGTAGGTTTTGCAGGGCGCGCGCTGTCTGATGATGACAAGCCCAAATACATCAACTCCAGCGATTCGCCCGTATTTCATAAGCAGCATTTACTGTATGGCTTGTACGAGGCACGTAAGGCAAAAGCCAATAACTGGTTGGTGGTTGAAGGCTACATGGATGTCATCAGCTTGTACCAAGCGGGCGTGTACGGCGCGGTTGCCAGCATGGGTACAGCGATTGGCGCGGCACAAATTGAGCGTCTGCTACAGCTAAACCCTGTTTTGACACTCAGCTTTGATGGTGATGAAGCAGGACAAAAAGCAGCATGGCGCGCGATGGAAACAGGCTTACCTGCGCTTAGCGATGGCAAAGAGCTGCGTTTTTTGACTCTACCCGACCAGCACGACCCTGACAGCTTTGTCAAAGCCCATAGCGCAGATGCCATGCGCGCGCAAATCCGCCAAGCCGTGCCGCTGTCACAATATTTATTCTCAATTTTAAGCCGTCGCTATGATATTACCAGTGCTGAAGATCGCAGCAGAATTTTACGCCAAGTTGGTACGCTGACCCAAAAACTACCCAAAGGCAGCTATGGTTGGTTGTTGCGTGAGGACATCCGCACACGGTTGGGACTTGGTCGGCGACAACAGGCGCGACAAGCCCAAGATGCCCTGATTAACTTTGCCAGTAAAGTCACCGCACAAATCCAACTTCAGCTGTGTTTTTTGTATCATCCCGAATTGCTGGGCGTAAACGTCGATGGTGCCCTCAACCAAACGCTGCTGACCCAAATCTATCACGATAGCCGCGCGTATCGGGCGTTTATTTTACCGCCGCGTTTGGCAAAAAAATTCGCCAATACCGCTGACCATCGCGTATTTGCTCAACTAAAATTTTTGCCGACCAGCCCACCAAACCACCGCGCACCGTATGCGTTTGGGCACAACGCACACGCGGTCAATCGGCTGTTGTTTCGGCATTATCAGCCGCATTATTTGTCATGGCAAAGCATCGCAGATGATGAGCTGCTACGCCTGATTGCGCGTATTCAGCAAGTGCAGCCCAACCTTAGCACGATAAACGATGACGATACGCTCACCACCAACGAACGCACAGACGCAAAAGCCTATTTTATTTTGGCAGGGTTACCGCCCGAGCAGCAGCTGGTACTGCTGCCGCATTGGCTAAATTTTGCCGCTGACTTAGAGGCGCGTATGGTGGATGATTTGACCGTGATGGTCAATGAAATCGTACTAAACTTGATGGTCAATGCGCTAGAAGAACAAAGCAAAACCATCCCCAAAAGCCAACTGCTCACCGCGCAAACCCATCGCAATCATTTGACCGCAATCACCGAATGGCAGCGCGCATACCACCGCCTATTGCTGCAATAATATCAGCGTTGCGTCATCTGGATACGCGCATCTTGAAACATATCCATCTCAGGCGCAAGCACCTTCATAAAGCGATCAAAATACAACATCTGCTTGGTCAGCAGGGCAAAATCGCGCGGAAAATGAATCCCATGCCGCTTGCCTACCTCCACCATCTCAAGCAGCATTTGGTTAATCTCCTCGGCATGGTCTTTAAGCTGCGTTGGGTCATGTTGGTCAATGGTTTTACCAATAAACAAGCTATCTTCTGCCAAAATCTGCCGCATGACGTGGCGCAAATCTGCCGCCAGCGTATCGACATCAACCGCCCCGTGCTCATGCGTCATGCCCATATCAATCATGTGTTTTGCCATACCGTGATAGTCTTCTGCGGCAAAACTTGTCATCATACCAACGCACGCTTGCCACGCCTCAGGCTTGAGCCGCCCGACAATGCCAAAATCAATAAACCCAATCCGCCCGTCCGCTAGCAACATCAAGTTGCCTGCGTGCAAATCGGCGTGAAAACTCTTGCTTAGCATAAGACTAGCAAACCATGTGTTCAGCGTTGTCGCCATCACATCGGCAGGATTGGCACAGTAGCGGCGCATAGCAGCTTCATCAATCATCGACACACCAAATAACCGCTGCATGGTCAGCACTTTTTGGGTAGATAACTCGTGATACACACGCGGCGCGACCACACGTTGATTGTCGGTACGCTGCAAAAATTCTTGAAATTCATCAATATTTTGTGCTTCTTCGATAAAATTGGTTTCTGCCAGCATACGCAAACGAATTTCATCAATAATCGGCGCAAGACTGGCAAATTTTAATGACGGCGTGAGTGCCTCAAGCAGCTTACTTGCCCCATACAATACGCCCAAATCGGTATCAATCGTGGTAGCAACATCGGGCTTTTGTACTTTAAGCACAACCTTATCACCATTTTTTAGCACAGCAGCGTGTACTTGCGCAATTGATGCCGAAGCCAGCGGTGTCTTATCAATACTGGCGAAAATATCATCTAGCGTTTGGCCATCGCTTTCAAGCTCATCGCGTAACACGCCCTCAATATAATCAAATGGCAAGGGTGTGGTTTGATCCAAGCAGCCTTGAAACGCCTCAACGTATTCACGCGGAAACAATGATGGCGTACTGGCAATAAACTGTCCGATTTTGATATACGTGGTACCCAACTGCTCAAAACTTTGGCGCAATAATTGGGGGCTCATTTTTTCGCCACGCGCAAGGTGCAAGCCCGTTTTTGCCGCCACATTGGCCGTCTGTCCGATACGTTGGGCAACGTTGAGTGATTTTTTGATAAAATTCATAAGTGTTTGGCTAAAAAATGCATGATGGTTTAGTTTAGCATATTTATTGGACTCGTAGTGTGCTATGGGCTTGGTTAGGTTGTGCGCAAACCGGGCATTGTGGATCTTGCTGATAGCGCAATTTGCGTAAGTTCATAGTTTGTCCTTGCCACAGTAACAGCTGGCTTGCGATGGAATTTTTTTGCAAGCCTAAAAAAGCCAGTGCCGCTTGCGCTTGTAGATTTGCCATGATTTGGGTGGTACTGGCAAGTACGCCGCTGGTCGCGCAGTTGCGGGTATCCTCTTGCGTGCCTGTATCAGGAAAGACGCACTGATAACAGCCTGTGCCCAAATATGCCTCGTATAATGCCAGTTGCCCCTCTTGCGCAATCGCTGATGCGCTAAGTAACGGCAGTTGGTATTTGACGGCAAGGCGGTTAAGGTGGTTTCTTGTGCTGAAATTGTCTGTGCAGTCGCAGATTAATTTACTTAGGCTATTTTGATTAAACTGCTTAAATATATCATCGGCATTGGTCTCATCAAGGCGCGTGTGGTAGGCAGTCACTTGACAAAATTCATTGATCGCCTGTAAACGCTCACGCGCGACCAGTGCTTTGGGCTGCCCGACATCACGGGGCAAAAACAGGCTTTGACGCTGCAGGTTACTGACATCTATCACATCGTCATCCAGTAAGGTGATGTGTCCAATGCCTGCTCGCGCCAGTGTCTCTGCCAGTGGACAACCCAGCCCACCCACACCGACAATTAACACGCCACTGGTTTTTAGGCGCTGCTGTGCGTCGATATCCCATTCATCAAGCAGGATTTGGCGTGCATAGCGCATCAGCTCGGCATCGCTTAGGGTGTGATTCAAGTTGTTATCGTCTGCTATGGTGTTCATATGATTTAAAAATGTATCTAACTGTTGTTGTCGGCAGTGCCAAACGTCACGCGCTCATTGCCGCCATAATCGCGCACGGTTTGGATAGCATGAAAACCTGAATTCGCCAGTAGTTCACGCACGGCCCTGCCCTGCTGATAGCCGTGTTCAAACGCCAGCAGCCCTTGTGGGTTTAAAAACGCGCGACTTTGTGTGACAATCTGCGCGATATCTGCCAGACCATCGTCCGCGGCTACCAGCGCGCCAAGTGGCTCAGCGTGTAGTTGCGGTAAATGTGGGTCATCGGCGGCGATATACGGTGGATTGCTGATAATCACGTCAAACTGTGGGCGTGGCTGCATGTTAGCAAACGCCGCCAGCCAGCTGCCCTGCACCAACGTGACGTTATTTGCGCCCAGTGCGGTTACGTTTTGCTGCGCCATGTGCAGCGCATCGGCAGAAATATCCACTGCAGTGATGTGCCAATTTGGCAATTCTAATGCTAGACTAATAGCCAGACAACCGCTACCTGTGCCCAAATCTAGCAGTTGCTTTGGTGAGTTTGTGTTTGATTTACTTAGGCTATTTTTAGCGTTATTTATCCATTTAAGCACGGTTTCAACCAAACGCTCACTGTCGGGGCGCGGTATTAAGGTGTGGGCATTGACCAAAAATTCATGCCGCCAAAATGCTTGCCGCCCGATAACATACGCCAGCGGCACGCCTTGGGCAAGTTTTTTTAATCCTGCGTGGTATTGCGCCAAGACTGCCTCGCCAACTGCCTCATCACCGTGGCTAATCAGATAACCAAGCGGCTGGTTGAGACAGTATAGCAGCCATTGCTGCCGGGTATGGCGTTCAACGGGGCTATCTTCGGCTAATAGTTGCTTGATGGTTGTTGGATTTTGCATTTACTTAGGCTATTTTATGTTTTAACGAACTATTTTACCGCTGTCGGGTCATCAGATTTTGCCATCACGGTTTTATCCACCCAATAAATCAATGCCAAAATCGGCAAACCCAGCAATGTGGTAAAGGTAAAAAACCACGCATAGCCCATGTTATCAACAATCGTGCCTGAATAGCCGCCCAATACCTTGGGAATCAGCGTCATCAGTGAGCTAAAAATCGCATATTGCACAGCGGTAAAGCGAATACTGGTCAATGATGACAAAAACGCGATAAACACCGCACCTGCCAGCCCCGAGGCAAGGTTATCCATGATAACCGCCAAGTACATCACCAACGGATTGTGCCCAACACTTGCCAGCCACACAAACATCAAGTTGGTCAGACACGCCAACACACCGCCAATCATCATCGCCTGCATGATACGAAAACGCTGCGCGACGATACCGCCAACAAAGCCGCCAACAATCACCATAATCACGCCATATAGCTTGACTGCCGTGGCAATCTCAGACTTGCTAAAGCCCATGTCTTCATAAAACACGTTGGAGATGACCCCTGCGACGATATCTGAAATACGATACAACCCTATCAGCAGCAGCAGCAAAAACGCGCTTTTGCCATAACGGCGAAAAAAGTCTAAAATCGGCTCAACCCACGTGGTCACCGCGACCTGTTTTTGCACCACGCCTGCTTGTACCAGTGCCGTGCCCACGCCCAAGGCTGCCGTCAATGACGCAACCAGTGTCACCGCCTCCAACAAAAAACCCGCCAACACGCCCTCAACCTCAGGCAACACCTTGCCCAGACCTGCAAAACAAGCGACAAATGCCGACACCGCACACACAAATACCAACACCAACCGCGCATAATCACCCACAGGACGCTCAGACGGTGCCCGATTGACCGCAGGTTCACGAATCAGCAGCGTCGTTGCCACACCCACGCCCATCACCGCCGCCATCACCCAATAGGTATTGCGCCACGCTTCATAAACATACGCGTCTTTGACTGAGCCAAAATACTCTGCCAAAAACAACGCCCCTGCCCCTGCAACAATCATCCCAATGCGGTAGCCTGCGTTGTAAGTGGCAGATAACACAGACTGCATTTGGGTATCAGCAAGTTCAATGCGGTAGGCGTCAATCACAATGTCTTGCGTCGCTGACGAAAACCCAAGCCACACCGCTCCCACCGCCATGGCAAACAGCTGCGCACCGTTGGCAGGATTGACGCTTGCCATCCACAAAATCGCGCCAATCACCATCAGCTGCGCCACCAACAGCCAACCACGCCGCCGCCCAAGCGCGCGCGTCAAAACAGGCAACGGCAAGGCATCAATCAGCGGTGCCCAAATAAACTTAAATGAATAGCCCAACGCCGCCCAGCTAAACATCGTCACCGTGCTACGATCTACCCCTGCCTCGCGCAGCCATAGCGACAGACTTGAGAAAATCAGCAAAATCGGAATGCCTGCTGAAAAGCCCAACAAGGCCATAATGCCTGCACGTTTATCGGCATACGCGGCAAGCGCCTGATGCCATGATGTTTGGCGTTTGGGGGAAGCAGATTGGCGAGCCATGCAAAATACCTAAATTGTGTTGTTTAACGAAGAAAAAAACGCGCGTGCTGTGCTAAATCTTGAGCAAAAACCGTGCTATTGTAACCTGTTTGCCGCGCTGCACAAGCACAAATTTTGCCTTAGGCTGTGTTATACTGCAGGTTGGCTTTATATTGGCTCGGTGGTGTTTTTTTGCTTAGGCTATTATAGTATAGCCAAGTCTTTAGCCCAAATTTTGTATCTCAACAAGGACATCTATGGCGATTCAGGTGGTTATCAATCAGCGGCATTTACAAATTCAGCTCAAACAGCTTGAAACCGTGTGGCAAACGGTCATCAACGATTATAACCTCAGCCAAGCCGCTAAGGTGCTACACACCAGCCAATCAAGCCTGAGTAAGCACATTGCCGCGCTAGAAAATCAGCTCAAAGCCGATGTGTTTATCCGCCAAGGCAAGCGGCTCGTTGGGTTATCGCCGATTGGCGAGCAGCTGTTGCCGCATATTGAGAAAATTTTTGTTGAAATTCGTACGATTGAAAATTTAACATTGGATTTTCAAAACCCTGACACAGGCGAGCTGGCGATTGCCACGACGCACACGCAAGCACGCTACGTGCTGCCGTGGGTGGTCAAGCGGTTTCGCGAGCGTTACCCCAATGTGCGCTTGATTTTAAGCCAAGCTGATCCTGAGTCCATTGCACATATGGTGGCACAAGGGCAAGCGGATATCGGCATTGCTACCGAGTCACTTTTAACCAAAGACAATTTGCAATGCACGCGCTATTATGACTGGTATCATCACATCATTGTGCCTGAGGGTCATGCGTTGGCGGCGCAAGACAGCGTGGATATCGCTACTTTGGCGCAGTATCCGCTGATCACCTATCACGGCGGCTTTACGGGGCGTGGGGCGATTGATGCGGCGTTTGCGCGCGCAGGTTTGCAGCCCAATATTGTTTTGACAGCACTGGATGCCGATGTGATTAGCACGTATGTTGCGCTTGGCATGGGGGTGGGTACGATTGCCGAGATGGCGTATGCACCCAATGCGCGTGGGCTGGTAAAAATCCCCACCCAGCTGTTTGGCAAACATGTGACGTGGATTGCGACACGCGCCGATAGTGATTTGCGCCATTTTGCCAAGGATTTTATTGTTATTTGTCAGCAGCAGTTTGCTTAGTTTTGCCACCACCATGAGAATTGCCCATGTTACGTTTTCATAATACCTACGCAACCTTAGATGCGCGGCTCTACCATAAGCAGCCGCCAACCGCGCTTGCCAATCCGCAAGCAGGGCATTTTAATCGTAAGCTAGCCGCTAGGTTGGGTTGGTTGGATGATGATTTTTTGATGACCAATTGGGTCGCCATCATTGGTGGCAAGATTGTGCCAAACGGCTTTGCACCACTGGCGATGGCGTATGCAGGGCATCAGTTTGGGCAATGGGCAGGGCAATTGGGCGACGGGCGCGGCTTGTTGATGGCGCAGGTGTTGGACACCGATGGGCGTTTGACGGATTTACACCTTAAAGGCGCAGGACTCACGCCGTATTCGCGCATGGGTGATGGACGCGCGGTGATTCGCAGCGTGGTGCGTGAATATTTGGCTGGGCACGCGCTCAATGCGTTGGGTATTCGCGCAAGCAATGCACTGGGGTTTGTCATCAGCGACACACCCGTGCGCCGCGAGCGAATGGAGCGTGGCGCAGCGTTGTTGCGTACGGCTGATAGCCACATACGCTTTGGGCATGTTGAATGGATTGCTGCGTTCGCGCCTGATTTGCTGTTGCCGTTTACGCGCTATGTCATTGCGACTTATTTTGACGAGTGCTTGGCGATGAATATGCCTATCACAGCGTTTTTGCAAGCGGTGGTCGATGCCACCGCACAGACGCTAGCGGCGTGGCAGCTGGTCGGTTTTGCCCACGGCGTGATGAATACCGATAATTTATCCATCACAGGCGCGACGCTGGATTTTGGTCCATTTGGCATGATGGAGCGTTTTAACCCGATGTGGATTAACAACCATTCAGACTACAACGCGCGTTATGTGTATCAAAATCAGCCATCGATCGCGCTGTGGAACTTATCACGCTTAATTACCCATTTTTTACGCCTTGATGGGTTGGCACTTAGTGAACAACACGCGCGTGAGGACTTAAGCCGCGAGGTTTTGACCGATATTTTAGACAGCTTTGGCGAGCGTTTTTATGCCGCGTATGAGCGCGGTTTGTGCCAAAAATTCGGCTTGCCTGTCAGCGCAGCTAACGCGGCGGTGGCATTGCGTTATTTGGACATCATGCAGCAACATCGCTTGGATTATACCAACAGCCTGCGCGCATTATTGGCGATCGCAAGCGATGAGGCAGGCTTGCATGAACAGGCACTGCTAGCAACCTTAAACAACGAGCTGGCAGCAACACCTGATGGGTTGGCGGCATGGAGGGCGTGGCAAGCCGATTATCGCGCGCTCAACCCCGACGCGGCGCAAATTTCGCAGTATAATCCTGTGTATGTGCTACGCAACAGCATGGCGCAAGCGGCGATTGAACGCGCCGAACAAGGTGACATGCGTGAGGTGGCGCGGTTGTTTGAGCTACTGACCAATCCGTATGCGGTTTCACCCCTTGCTCGCGCCGAAGATACGCTACCACCTGCGCCCGATGCGGCAGAAATTTGTGTCAGTTGTTCTTCTTAAATGGTTGCGTGGTTTTGTCTGGCGGTCAAAAATTTTTTGTCAAGCCATTGACCACCGTCATCCCATGCCCTGTGCCATGGTCAGTCAGCCAACAATCATCCCAACGGTCATTTTCATCTATTTACAGCGGCAAAATTGGTGTTAGAATACCACAAACGCGAGTATTTATTTTTGTTATGCCAACGTATTCGCGTATTTGCTGACGTTATAAAGCTGCTAGTAAGCCGAACATCATAAGCAATCATACCTTTGGATATTTTAACATCATCAGGAACTCTCATGGAAAATACCAAAACCGCGCCCACCGCGACAGAAAAGGAACAGTTTGAACAAGCCGCCCTCCACTACCACGCCAACGGTCGCCCTGGCAAAATCTCAGTCACCCCGACCAAAGCCCTTGCCAACCAACGCGATTTGGCACTGGCGTATTCGCCAGGGGTGGCAATTCCGTGCTTAGAAATCGAAAAAGACCCCAAAAAAGCCGCGCTATATACCGCACGCAACAACTTGGTTGGCGTGGTCACCAACGGCACAGCGGTGCTAGGGCTTGGCAATATCGGGCCGCTTGCCTCAAAGCCTGTCATGGAAGGCAAAGGCGTATTGTTCAAAAAATTTGCAGGCATTGATGTGTTTGATATCGAGGTGGCGCAAAATGACCCCGATAAATTCATTGAAGCGGTTGCCGCGCTTGAGCCGACCTTTGGCGGTATCAACCTTGAAGACATCAAAGCGCCCGAGTGTTTTTATATCGAACGCGAATTGCGCAAACGCATGAATATTCCCGTGTTTCATGATGACCAACACGGCACAGCCATTATCGTCGGCGCAGCATTGCTCAACGCCTTACTCATCAATGGCAAAAAAATCGAAGATATTCGCGTGGTGTGCTCAGGTGCAGGGGCGGCGGCGATTTCTTGCCTTGATTTGATTTGCGCCTTGGGGGTGAACAAAGACAACATCGTGGTGGCAGATTCCAAAGGCATCATCTCAACCAGCCGCAGCAATTTGGATGAATCCAAACAGCGTTATGCACGCGACACCGATGCCAAAGTATTGGCAGATGTGATGGCAGGCGCGGATATGTTTTTAGGCTTGTCGGCGGCAGGTATGCTGACGCCCGACATGGTCAAGCAAATGGCGGACAACCCCATTATTTTTGCGTTGGCCAACCCAAATCCCGAGATTTTGCCTGAAGATGCCAAAGCCGCCCGTTCTGATGTCATCATCGCCACGGGGCGTTCAGACTACCCAAACCAAGTTAATAACGCGCTGTGCTTCCCCTATATTTTCCGCGGTGCGCTTGATGTGGGCGCGACCACGGTCAATGAAGACATGAAAATCGCCTGCGTACGTGCGATTGCCGCGATGGCACACGTTGAGGCCACGCCTGTTGCTGGGCAAAAGGCGATTGATGAAAGCAAACGCTTTGGGCGCGATTACCTGATTCCCGGCCCGCTTGAGCCAAACTTGATCATTGAAATTGCACCTGCTGTTGCCAAAGCTGCGATGGACACAGGTGTTGCTACCCTACCTATTCATGATATGCGCGCCTATCGCCAAAAATTGTCTGAGTTTGTTTATAATTCAGCGTTTTTGATGAAGCCAATTTTTGCCAAAGCGCAAAAAGACCCCAAACGTATCGTATACTGTGAAGGCGAGGACGAAAACGTACTACGCGCGGTGCAAGTGGTGGTTGATGAAGGCTTGGCAAAACCAATTTTGGTCGGGCGACCTGCCATTGTTGAGCGTCAAATCAAGCTATTGGGCTTGCGCTTGACGGCAGGCACGGATTTTGAGCTGGTCAATCCTGAAAGCGACCCACGCTACAAAGACTACTGGCAATTTTATTACCAAAAAAATCAACGCCGTGGCGTCACCGTCGAGCTTGCGCGCCGTGATGTGCGCCGCAAAACCTCATTGATTGGCGCGTTGTTGGTTGAATTGGGCGCGGCAGACGGCATGATTTGCGGTACATTTGGCTCATACCACTTGCATTTACGCTATGTGCAGCAAGTCATTGATAAAGCAGAGCATGTCAAAGATTTTTACGCACTAAATGCCTTGCTCATTCAGGGGCGCAACCTGTTCATCGCCGACACCTATGTGCAAGAAAACCCAACACCTGAGCAATTGGCAGAAATGACAATCTTGGCAGCACAAGCGGTGCGTAACTTTGGTATCACACCGCGTGTGGCATTACTGTCGCATTCAAATTTTGGCTCGATGGACACCGAAAGCGCGCGCAAAATGCGCCGTGCGCGTGAGATTCTCGCTGAGATGGATGTGGATTTTGAATTTGATGGCGAAATGCACGGCGATACCGCGCTCGATGAGCGTATCCGTAAAGCCAACTACGACTTTACCACGTTGACAGGTTCGGCAAACTTGCTGATTATGCCTGATTTAGACGCGGCAAACATCGCCTTTAACTTGCTAAAAACTGCGACCAACAGCGTGACGGTCGGTCCGATTTTGTTGGGTGCAAGCCGTCCTGTGCATATTTTGACCACATCAGCAACTGCGCGCCGTATCGTCAATATGACCGCCGTTGCCGTTACACAGGCACAACAAGCGACAAAAACATTTTAAGTATTTTTTATTTTAAAAATTCTTAAAAAAATGTAAAAAATCGTGTATCAATAGGGGTTGGCGGTTTGCATTACGCTGACCCATTTTTATATAAAATTTATGACGCTGTATTTACAAGCCAAAAGGAAATCGGCCCATGCAGGTGTATTTGGTTGGTGGGGCGGTGCGTGACCGCTTGCTGGGTGTGACGAACCATGAGCGTGATTTTGTCGTGGTCGGCGCACTACCCGAAGATTTGACCACGCTCGGCTTTAGCCAAGTGGGTGCAGATTTTCCCGTGTTTTTGCATCCCGATACCCACGAAGAATACGCGCTGGCGCGCACCGAACGCAAGTTTGGGCATGGTTATTTGGGCTTTCATGTGTATGCTGACCCAACGGTGACGCTAGCGCAGGATTTGCAGCGCCGTGATTTGACCATCAACGCGATGGCATTGCCCGTTGCAGGTTTGTTTGATAGCACGATTACAGACCACACGGTGATCGACCCATACGGTGGGCAAGCGGATTTGGCAGCACGCCAGCTGCGCCATGTATCAGCGGCATTCACCGAAGATCCCGTGCGTGTGCTGCGCTTGGCGCGATTTGGTGCGCGCTTTGACGCGTTAGGGTTTACAGTTGCTGAAGACACGCGTGCACTGGTGCAAACCATGCAGGCGACAGGTGAATTGGCGCATTTGGTTGCCGAGCGTGTATGGCTTGAGACGCACAAGGCATTGCGCGAGGCGCGCGCTGATACGTTTTTCACGCGTTTGCAGGACTTGGGGGTGTTGGTAGATATCATGCCCGATTTTGCCGCTGCTTTGACGCAGGCACAGGCGCGCGGCGATTGGCAAACGCTTGCAGCAGCGTTTCGGCTTTACCAGCAAACGCGCTATCATACTGACATTAACACGGTGGCAGGTTTGGCGATTGTATCGCTGATTTTTTTAACACCCAGTGTTACACAGGCGACAGATTTTGCCGCGCAACGCTTTAAGCAATTTGCGCAAGGCTTAAAACTGCCCAAAGCCTATCGGCAGTTTGCCATGCTGCTACTAAGCCAATGGCAATATTTGTTAAACTTTGACAGCTTGACCGCAGCGGATCGGTTGGCGTTATTCAAGCGTTTCAATGCGCCCAAAAATTCCGATGGTTTACGGCAGGCATTACAAATTGTGAATTTATGGCACATGGCACGCCAGCAAATGGCATTAGATGCGCAATTAGCCGCAGTCGAGTGTGTCAGCATGGCAGATATCGCACCCAATCTGACAGGTGCAGCGATTGGGCATGCGTTGGATGCGGTGCGTGTGGCACGATTGGCGCAAATCAATTCTAAACATCAATTTTGAGGATAAGGGCAACCATGAGCAAGCATATTTTGGTTATCAATGGCGCAAACCTCAACTTACTGGGCAAACGTGAGCCCGAAATCTACGGTACGCAGACGCTCGCGGATATTGAGGCGGACTTACGCCAACAAGCCGATGCAGCAGGTGCGCGTGTGACGTTTGTGCAATCTAACAGCGAGGCGGTACTGATTGATACCATTCAGCACCACGGTTTGCTTGCTGAGCGCGACGCCTTGATTGACGCGGTGGTTATCAACCCTGCCGCGTTTACCCACACGTCAGTCGCGCTGCGTGACGCATTACTGGCAGTTGATAAGCCGTTTGTAGAGGTGCATTTGTCGAACATTCACCGCCGTGAGCCGTTTCGCCACCATTCGTATTTTAGCGACAAGGCATTGGCGGTGATTTGTGGTTTGGGCGCGCAGGGTTATCAAGCGGCGTTGGCGTTTTTGCTCCAACAATTTGACCAAAACGCCTAATGTTAGACCGTCAAATTCTGCGCCACGTCGTGCCGTCCTTGCCATCCGCCAATTCAATGCCTTGGGCGTGTAAGTCTTGGCGGATTTGGTCGGCGCGCGCGTAGTCTTTGGCAGCTTTGGCGGCTTGGCGCTCAGCAATAGCTTGCACAATATCAGCCTCAGATAGCCCTGCCTCGCCAATCACGGCTTGCAAGAATTCTTGTGGCGCGCGCTGCAAGATATTCAGCGGTGCTGCCAACGTTTTGAGCTGATTTGCCAATGCCGCAGCTTGCGCGCTGTCGTGGTTTTGGCACGCCTTGTTGACCTCACGCGCTAGGCTAAATAGCACGCCCAATGCCTCAGAGGTGTTAAAGTCATCGCACATCGCGCGGCTAAACTGCTCCTCAAATGTATTCACAGGTGCGGACGCTTGCAGGCTGGCTGTATTGGTGGTTAGCTGTTCAGCGTTGTGCAAGGCTTGGTATAACCGCGTCAAACTGGCGTGCGCCTCTTGCAAAGCGATATCAGAAAAGTTAATGGGGCTGCGATAATGGCTAGCTAAAATGAACAAGCGCAGTGTTTCGGGGTGAAAGCGTGCCAGCACGTCACGAATGGTGAAAAAATTGTTCAACGATTTGGACATTTTTTCACCATCAACATTGACAAAACCGACGTGCAGCCAGTTGTTGGCGTAAGTCTGCCCTGTTGCGCCCTCAGATTGGGCGATTTCGTTTTCATGGTGGGGAAATTGTAAGTCATGGCCGCCGCCGTGAATGTCAAACGTTTTGCCCAGACAGCAGCCGCTCATGGCAGAGCATTCAATATGCCAACCAGGGCGACCGTCACCCCATGCCGAAGCCCAGTGCGGCTCGTCGGGTTTGGCAGCTTTCCACAGCACAAAGTCATACGGAGCGCGTTTGTCATCGGCCGTGGCCACGCGCGCGCCTGCCTGTAAATCGCTGAGCTTGCGCTTGGACAATTTGCCATAATCGGGGAATTTGTCCACAGCATAGTACACATCGCCATCGTTGCCTTGATAGGCAAAGCCTTTGTCGGCAAGCGTACCAATCAACGCTTGCATTGCGTCAATGTAGTCGGTGGCGCGTGGCTCAAGTGTTGGGCGCAAGCAGCCAAGTGCGTCGGCATCCTCATGCATGGCGGCAATAAAACGTGCGGTCAATTCGCCAATGGTTTCGCCACGTTGCTGCGCACGGTCAATGATTTTGTCATCAATGTCGGTGATGTTGCGCACATAGGTGACTGTATAGCCGATGGCAGCGAGCCAGCGCACAATGACATCAAACGCGACCATCACGCGCGCATGCCCGATGTGGCAATAGTCATACACCGTCATGCCGCAAACATACATACCGACTTTGCCTGCCTCACGCGGCACAAAGGTGCGCTTTTGTCCGCTTAGGGTGTCAAACAGTTGTAACGACATGGGTTGGTGGGTGTCAGCTGGTTGATGGGTGGCGGTTTGGCTCACGGTGTCCCCTATATGGTTCAAAAATCATCTAAATCAAAGTCAATCGCTTATCATACGCAAGTTTTGCCAAACTGGCTAGTGGCTTCCTGTCAATCCATCAATACCGCCAGTTATAAATCAAATCAACTGAGTTGTTGGTCGCCGCTTTTGCCTCGACATACAAACGGCGGGTGAGCTGGTAGCGCATACTAAGCGCGGTATTGGCATTGAACACGCCAACGCCATAGCGGATGTATAAGTCAGGCGTGATATAGCCAATCAAGCCGACCTCTGTGTCGCTGCTCGTGCCGACTGCATCAAGCCTTAGACTTTGTAACCCAAACGCCCGCCCAATTTGGTTGGTCAGCCCACGCGTGCTGCTTAAGCCATAGCTCAAGCCTGCCGCCGCCAAGGCATTATTGACGCGATTGACAAACTCTTGGCTACTGGTGTTCTGCCCTGTTGTGTTGTTGATACTCCCCGTCACCAGCGCGTTCATGGCTTGTTGCTCGGTCAGGCCACCGTCGTTGAACACGTTGATTTCAGGCTTGCTGGCTGTGCCGCGCACCTTGACACCGACTTGAGTGCCTTGCACGGTTTTGACAGCCTCGATATTGAGCGCAGGGTTTTTGACATCACCATCAAAACGTACTTGGGCAAAATTAATCGTCAGGCTTTGCCCAAAGATATCCGCGCGTGAGCGTTTGGCGACCTGCACCACGCCTTGCGCTTTCATGCTGCCTTGTCCGCGTTGGGTCAGGTGTAGTGCGCCTGCCAACGGCAACGTTGTGCCAAAGCCACGAAAAATCACCCGACTGCCCAAATCCACGCCAATATCGGCATTGATGGACCAAGGCTGGGTCACGCGCAGCACCTCATCCACCTGCGCGGCAAGGCGGCGGTCAATGACATTGACATCGGGCGATTTGGTGACAACGTCTGCACTTTGCTCGGGCATTTGGATGATGGCGCGCGGCACATCAATCGCGCCGATGATATTGACATAACGTTGGCTTGGGCGCACGGTGACATCAAACGTTGGGTTGATTTGGGCGGCAAGTGTCGGCGGTTGGCTGACCGATAGGTTTTTGCCTTGTAGCTTTACGCGTGCTTGTAGCTGGTTTTGCCAGTCAATTAAGCCTGTGATAGTACCTGTGCCGTCACCTGCTTGAAACTGCCCATCAAGGTTGGCACGGCTACCGTCGATGTGCGCTAGCATATTGATGTTGCTAAACTTCATCGGCACGCCTGTGATGGCAAGCCCTGCGTCTTGTGCCTCAATATCACCGACAAATTTGGGTTGGTTGAGTGTGCCGCTGATTTTACCTGCCACCAGTCCATTGCCCGTTAGGCGTTCAAACGATGGGAAAAACGGCTTAAAGATGGCCAAATTCACGTCTTGGAACACCAACGTGCCAGCAATCGGCTTGTTGGCTTGGTAGGGGTTGATGGTGGCATCAAGATAGCCCACACCGCCACTGCCTGAGGTTTTTAAATCACCGCGCAGTTTTAGCCCCTCTGCGGTCGAGCGCGCGATGACACTCACGCGGTCATAGGCGATGGTGGTGGCTTCGTCTTCAGGGGTTTGCGGACTGGTGCCAATCACACCGTTGTCAGAATACAAGCTGGCATTGACGGTGGGGTGTTGCCCGCGTTGCCAATTGACCAATGCGCTGCCGTTGAGCGTGCCTGACCACGCGATGTCTTTTGGCATAAATACCGACAACGCTTGGCTATCAATTTGCTGAATGGCAAGATTGACCTGCCCTTGGTCACGCGACGCGGTGAGGTTATTTTTAAAGCACAAATGCCCGTTTTTACCGACCATCTGCCAGCAATGCGCGGCCAGCTCAAGGCGCGGTTTTTGCCAATCAAGCACCAGTTGGGCAGGCTGCATTTGCTGCAAGGTGGCATAGCGGCTGCCGATTTGGGCGTTACCAAGCGCGCCCGACCATTGTTTTTTGTCCAAATCAACCTGCCCTTTGAGCAAGCCTTGCACCTGGCCGCGTGTGCTATCAGCCTTAAAGCCGATGTTGTGGCTGGCTTGAGTGCCATCAAAACGCAGCTGCAATGCGCGCAGCGGCTGATTGGCAACGTTGATACCGCGTGCGCTTAGCTGCAGCTGGCTGGGCGATTTGGCAAGATTGACCAGTTTACCGACCAGTTTGGCATCGCTGACCGCAAAATTTGGCAAGGCAATGCCGCTACCAACCAAATCAACCAGCACATCAGGCAGGGTTTGCGCGGCGGTTTGGGTGGCTATCACGCTGCCTTTGAGCCGTCCTTTGAGTGATGACACCAGCTCATGCAGGGTGCTGACATCCACTTGGGCATTGAGCTGGTTTTGGTTGCCGTTGGCAGTCAAGCGGTTGTTGCCCCATTGCACTTGCACGTTATTGGCGTTTAGCTGCTCAACGATGCGCCGCGTTTGGTTGACGATTTGCTCACTGTTGTTGGTTTTAAAGGCTTGGGCAAATTTTTTGCTATCGCTTGGCAGGTGTAGGCGCGCGGTCAGCTGGCCACGGGTAGATAGCGGTTTATTTTTTAATTGACCTGACAAATCCATATCGCTGATATGCACAAATTGCGCGTCTTTGCGCCAAAAGCCATCGGTGTTGATTTTACCTGTGATTTGGCTTGGCAAATGCGGCACAAAATAACTGGCATCAAAGCGGTTCATGTCGGCAGCTAGCTGCCAGCCAACGCCTTGGGTCAAATCAAGCTTGCCACGCGCGCTGATGTTGCCGTCTGTGCCACGATGCTCAAAGCGGTTGATTTGTAGCTGCTTGCTGCTGCCTGCGATGTCGATGTTAAGTGCGCCTTGCGGAAGGTTTGGTGCGTTGAGGTTGCCGTCAAACTTGACCGCCAAATAGTCAAGGGTATTTTTGCCCCTGTTGTCGGCTAAATCGACTTTGACCTGCCCTGCGCCTGCCAGCACCAGATGTTTTTTGCTGTTTTGCGCGCCCAGCAAATCGCCTGCCATATTGACGCGGCGGATGTGGATATCATGCTGGCTTAGACGCGCACCCTGCGCTTGGCGGATGGTGCGCAAAGTGCCGTTGGCTTGTAGTGTACCTGTCAGGTTTTGTAGCGGTGCGCTGTCGATGACGCGCTTGGCGTTGAACTGGTTGGTGGTGGCGTTGATTTGCCATGCCAACGGCTGCCCTGCCCGTGCCAGGGTGATTGCACCCGTACCGTCAAGCTTGCCTGCACCGCCTTGGTAATTCAGCTGTGCGATGTCGATACGTTCATTGCGTTTTTTGACATCAAATTGATAATCACCTGCTGGCGCGATGTTAAGCTTGACTATCTGGGCATTGCCTTGCGCGGACAAGGCATTGCTGTTTAGGTAGCTGACCTGCGCGCGTCCGCTTGGGCTGTTAAAATCACCGATGTTGGGCAAATTGCGCCGCGTGACGTTGCGCCAATTCGCGCCAATCATGTACGGTTGCGGCTGCGGTGAGTTGGGCTTGACGGCTTGCTCAATTGTGGCATTTATCAGCTCGCCATCGTCCTGCTGTAGGCTTAGCTGATAATGCCGTGGCTGATTGTCGGTTGCGGCATCAAAGTTAAAAAACAGCTTACCCGTCAAGGTGGCAGGGGCGTATGGCGCGACCGATTCGGGCAGCAGTTTACGAATGGCAAAACCCTGCCCGCTGTTGGTTAGGCTGATATGCGTGCGGTCTTGCCAGTTAATGCTGCCTTTGCTGACCAGCTCCCCTTCAGCAAGCTGCATGTGTAGGCGTTCAATATCAAGCTGCTTGCCTGCCACGCGCCCTGTGCCTGTGTAGCGTCCGTTTGGGATGTCTTTGGCGGTCAAATCGGTGTCAAGCTTTAGCCGAATATCGCTGGTAATCCCTGAGGCAATCAGCGTGCCGTTTTTGAGGCGAATATTTTGTGATTTGGCATACGGCAACAGCGCGTCCTGCCATTGCAATTTGGCATCAAACGGCGCGTGGTCTTCCATCGGGTGGGCGCGTAGATGCCCCGTGACATCGGCGTTGTTGTAGCGGCTTTGGATATCCGCCGACAAATCCTTTAGGCTGCCTGTGACCTTGGTGTGCAAGGTGTCAAAATAGGCTTTGCTTAAGGCATTGACCACCAAGTCACCGTGCGCATTGATGGGATAATCGCCGCTAAAATTCATACCGCCTTGCAAATTGGCAATTGACAGCAGCGCGTTGTAGGCAAACGCACCGCTTTCCACCGTCATTTGCGTGCCTTGCCACGTGAAGTTTTTGACCTTGGCTTGTTTAAAATCCATCGGCTCGCGCGTGACTTGCTGATAACGCACCAGATCAGCAGTGGTATCGTCCAAAATCACGTTCATTGTCAAATTGACTGTCGGATAGCCAAATGGCTGATTATTCGGCGGTTTTAGGTTGGTTATTTTGAGCGTGCCGATGTGAGCCTCGCGCAAATGCACGTTTTTATGCAAAAGTAGCGCGCGCCAGCCGACTTTAATGTAGGCTTTATCGGCATCAATCTGGATATTGCTCTTGGGCGGACTGGCAGGGATATGTAGGTCATAAATCCACAGCCCGTCGCGTAGGTTACCCTCGCCTGTCTTAAGGCGAATACCCGTGCGGTCAGCAACGGTTTGAATGATCAAGCGCGTGCCCCACGGCGTGCCGACCACATAATAACCTGCCGCCACCAACACCAATAGCACGACCGCCAACCAAAACACCACCCGTCCGATCAATGACAGCGGATACCATGCGCGCAGCCAGTTGGATTTTTTGGTTAAGCTGGCAGGTGTGTCGGTTTTTTCTGCTGTCATCGGCTCAACGTTGTTGCCGTCGTGCGTCTTGGCGTGGTCTTTGGGGTCTGTCGGGGGCGTGTGTTCGGTCATGGCACTATCATGCTAAGTATCAGTTACAACATACAACAAGCCGACATCACAGCGGTGAGCCGATAAAAAAGTGTACTTTAAAGCCATCGTTGTCGCTCGTCAAGCCATGCGCGACATCAAGGCGCACAGGCCCAATCGGCGATGCCCAGCGAATACCCGTACCAACGCTGACTTTGGTTGAGTTGTTCTCATCGCCTTTGATATCATAGGCGTTACCAAAATCGGTGAACACGGCAGCGCGCAGCCCATCACGAAATTGATAGTTGTACTCAAACGAACCCACCGCCAGCGCGTCACCGCCGATTAAAAATTTATCGTTTTTATAACGCGGACCTAGGCTGTCGTTGCTATAGCCGCGGATGCTTTGGTCACCGCCTGCAAAAAAGCGCAGCCGATACGGCACTTGATAAAAATCATCGCTATAAATATAACCCAAATCAGCACGTGCCAACACTTGATGTTTGAAATTCGCACCAAAAGTATAAATCCCTGCCAAGCCTGCGCGCGCAATGACAAACGAAGTATCTGATAACACGTCTTTGACCGCGCCTTCGATGGAATAGCGCTGGCTGTAGCCTTTGGTGGGATTGAGCGAGTTGTTGGTGATAACGCGCGAAATACCATAGCCAAATAACAACGCTTGTTGGTTGGCATCTGATGCCGTGTTGTTAAACGGCGGCGGTAATTCTTCAATGTCGTACACGCCGTCATTAAGGTTGAGCTTATCCATACGATAGCGCAATGAATAGGTACGATTCCAGCCTGTTTCACGGCGCACGTTGCGTGCGATATTGGCATACACCGAATCAGTCTCAAAGCTGTCGCTAAAATCATCGTCTTTTTTGTGCTGATAACCGATGGACGCGGTCAGCTTGTCATTGATCGGGTGCTTGTATGGATGACTGGCGGTGAATTCAAGCAGTTGGTCTTTTTTTGACAGCGATGTGTTGATTCCTGCTTGCAAGCCACTGCGATTGACCAAGTTGTTATTGACCTTGCCCACAAGGCGCACGCCAACGTCGGTTTCATAACCGATACCAACTTGCGCTTCATGCGGCTTGTTGGCATCTAGCACCACGTACGTTGGCACGCGCTTGTCGGTATACACTTGCTCAGGGGTGGACTTGGCGATGATATCTTGCTGACTGGCTTGGGCAAGGCGCGTTGGCGTATCGTCGCGGTCAATTTTTTTGGCAATTTTGCTGATGGTATTGGCGATGGTTGCCAATGGTCCCCAACCTGTGCGCTCATCGGCAGCCAGTTGGATATCCTCAGGCGCGTTGAGCAGGTTTTGGGCTTTGTTTGAAATCGCGTTTAGCCGCTCACGCAACGTGTCATCTTGGCTAAATTGTAGTGGTGCGTAGTCCTCAGGATTTTGCACACGCGTCTCAGGCGTGGTGGTTTGGGCAGCGGGATCGGTATTTGGGTCAGGATTTTGCGCCTTGTCAAACGCCAAATCGGCATTGCCTGCGTCATCGGGCGGTAGCACCACATCGACATCCACGCCATTAAAATAGCGCGTTGCGGTCAGATTATTGCTAAATGCGGTAACAAACGGCTGATAGTACGGATCACCCGACTGGTATGTCATCAACTGATCCAGCAGCTTGGGCGAAATTGGCATTTTGTCGGGATTGTCGGTCAAATTGCCGTCTTTGTCGATGCTATACACCTTGATGTCGCCAAACTGATAACGCGATTGGGTGTCATAAATCAAGTCAATATCGGCGGTATTGTCAGGCAAAATCACGTCAGCAGAGTGGCTGAGCCAACGCGCATCAAAAAAGCCATTGGTACGCGCCACGTTTTGGATGGTAGCTTTGGCCTGCTCATACACGCCATGATTGAGCACATCGCCAACCTTAGGCGCAATTTCTTGCTCGATTGCCTCATACACAGGTAGCGCATTATCGCCCTCGCCGCCTTCGCCACGGATATCAACAAAGCGCGATTTGACGATGACAGGCTCACCAACTTGGCTGACAATCACCTCAATATAGTCATCTGCTAATTGGCGAAACGCTACTTTGGTGTCATAATATCCGACCGCTTGCGCGGCATCGGTGGCAATTTGGCGCAGCCGCCCTGCACTGGCAGGAAAATCCTCAACCGACTCGGCAGTGATGCGCTCTAATGCCGCTTTGATGTTTTTGGCAGGCTCTTGTTCGGGATCAGCGTTGGTGATTTTGGCTTCTAGATAGGTCACACCTGGGTCACGGCGCAATACACGATTGACCAGCTGTTTGAACGGATTTTTTTTGCGGCGCACATGCATAGGTTGGGTGGTGGTAGCTTGCTGTGCGGTGGCTTGCTGCTGATAGGTAGGCAAATAGTCATCGGGGTCGATGGTGTCATCCACGCCGATGTTGGTGGCTTGGCTCGCCGCTTGCTGCGTGGTTTGGTTGGTTCGATTTTGCGCCTCGCTGACGGCAGGCGCGTTGTCGGTGGTATTGGTCGCACCTGCGGTGATGTCTTGCTGCAGCTCGTCTGCCACTTTGGTGGCGGCTTGGGCTTGCTGAGCGTTGCTCATTTGCGCATTTGGCGCGGTGGTGTCGTTTTGGATTTGTGTCTGTACTTGCTGATGCGCTTGTTTGATGGTTTGTGTGGACGCGGTGGCAGCTAGCTGGCTGTCACTACCGTCACTACCGTGGCTGTTGTTGTGGTTATTGAGGCTTGGGTCATAACCAATGGTTGGGCGGCTTTGGGCTAGGCTGGCAACAGGCTGGTTAAAGTTGTTAAAATCGCCCAAGGGTAGGTTTTGCAGTTGGTTTAAAATGCCTTGCGGCGTGGTGGCAGGCACAAACTCACTGGGCGGCAAACTATCATCTGCCCGATTGACGTTTGCCGCTGTATTGGTTTGTTGATTGGCATTGTCTTGCGTTTGGGGGGCTTGCTCACCACTGATAGCCTGCGCGCCGCTTGGGATGATGGCGTCTAAGTCTTTGAGTGGCGATGCTTGGTTGGCATCGGTCGGCTGGGTGGTAGGCGCGTCGCCCACGGTTGCCGCGTGGGTCATCATCGGCAAGGCCGCCAACGGCAACAAGACGCACGGTGCGACGGTTTTGGCAGTACAAAGGCGAACAGGGCGATACCAGCGGTTTTTTTTCATCAAGCGTTCCTCGCCTGTTCTCTCTAGCGGTGCGATGGCAGCGTAACAGTTTCATAACAAAAACAGCGTCGATTGTAGCATATTGCGTTTTGTTGCCCAATGGCTTGCCAAAATTTTTGTGGTTAAATCGTTGTATGGCGGCGGTTTGTTTAACTTGGCTACATGTTTAGGTGGTTATGTTGATGGCAGCTTGATGGCACACGATTGATAGCACAAGCTTGGCTTAAATATCACGCCATAAATTCGCCCATCATCCGCCAAAGTTTGCTAAGATAACACTTTGATTTGCACACGCTTTTACTATGTATGGCGCATACGTTTTTAACGTTTTTTCATTTATTTAAATCAATCACGATTTTAGCGAACAATAACAATGCCAACGTCGATCAATTCTAGTAACCAATCGTCTGATTCTACCGCCAATAGCAGTCAGTTTGCGCTATTTAGCAAGCGCCGTTTTACACCGATGTTTATCACCCAGTTTTTGGGCGCGTTCAATGACAATTTGTTTAAGCAAGGGCTGATTTTGGTCTTGACCTTTGTTGCGGCAAGCAAGTTGGGTGTCAGCTTAAGTCTGCTCAATAACCTTGCGGCGATGTTGTTTGTGTTGCCGTTTTTTATGTTTTCTGCGCTGGCAGGACAACTGGCGGATAAATACGACAAGGCCAAGCTTAGCCGTCTGATTAAGCTGTTGGAGATTGCCATTATGGCATTGGCGGCGGTTGGGTTTGTGTTTGAGCTGTATTGGCTGCTGTTTATTGCGCTGTTTTTGATGGGGACGCATTCGACATTTTTTGGTCCGATTAAATACGCTTATTTGCCGCAAGCCATGCAGCCTGATGAGCTAGTCGGCGCAAATGGGCTGTTTCAGATGGGTACGTCATTGGCGATTTTGACGGGGATGATTGCGGCAGGGATTTTGACCCAACAGACGCATATGATGTGGTGGTTGTCGGGGTTTGTGTTGGCAGTAGCCTGCTTAGGCTATTTGGCGGCGCGTTTTATTCCGCCGCTGCCTGCGCCAGAGCCTGATTTGGCTGTGGATTGGAATATTGCGCGCACCAGTTGGCAAACGATTGTGTATTTATACCGCTTGCCGATTATGTGGTTTACCATCATGGGCAACAGTTGGTTTTGGTTTTATGGTGCGACGTTTTTGACGCAAGTGCCTGAGTTTAGTAAGACGCTGCTGCACGGCGATGAGAGCGTGATTATTTTTATGCTGATGTTGTTTTCAGTGGGTACGGCGACAGGCTCGCTGTTGTGCAAACGTTTGACCAAAAACCAAGTCAGCCTTAAGCTGTTGCCGTTTGGCATTGCAGGTTTGTCAATTTTTGCCATTGATTTGTATTTTGCGCTGTCGGGTTTGCTGATAGATGCGCCTGCCGATGTTACGTTTGGTATTCGCCAGTTGTGGGATGTGGCAGGCGTGTGGCGCGTGTTTGTGGATTTGTTTTTGCTGGGGTTTGCTGGTGGGATTTATATTGTACCGCTGTATGCCTTTATGCAGGCGTATTCACCCGACAGCCACCGCGCGCGCGTGATTGGCGCGAACAATATTTTTAACGCGCTGTTTATGGTCGGCTCGGCAATTTTCTCCATTATTTGTTTGACGGTTGTTAAGATGCCGCTGCCGATGTTGTTTGCGGTGGTTGGGGCTATCAATATTTTGGTTGGTGGCTGGGCGTATGTCAATCTTAAGCGTGAGCAAAAAAACTTGCCACCACAGGCGTAAGTGCAAGGATTTCAGTGGGTTAGATAGGCAAAACTTTTTAAACGCTTAGGCGGCGTTTTAAACGGGTTTTAAACGCATTAAAAAAGCCCACTTGGGTAAGTGGGCTTGACGTTTGGATGACGTGAGTAAAAATTAAGCGTGTTCAGGCTCAAATCGGGGGTCAGCCTCTAAGCTTTTTTGAAGCTCTTTAGCAAATGGCTTGAGTTCATCATGATTGATATTGCGCATAATCACATCATACGCTACCCAAAACGCCTCATCGGTTAAATCACTTAAATCAATGTGACCGATAGTGTTGTACATGTGCTCAAAACCTGCTCCCCAATCAGTTTCTTTCTGTGTCATGAGGTGAGTAAGTGGTTTTTTTAACGCAGAAAATAGTGCATCACAGGCGGATTGGTTTAAATCCACCCCGATGATATGGGGTTGTGTCCAGTCGCCATCAAAACTAATAATCAAGCTCATTTTATTGACCTGTGATGAATACGATTTTTTGTTGATATTCTTTTGGCAATGATAACACATAGCCAATAATTTTTGTAGATACTCTATAGGTTAAATGACGCATATCCATCGGAACAATGTCGGCTTTTTGACAATGATCGTCAATGGTTTGGGTAACCTTGTCCCATGCATCTTTGTCTTTTTTCCTGACACTTTCAAATAATTGATAATCCATTCTTTCTGCTGCTGTTTTATGCATGGCAAATAAAAAGTCAAGCGTGGTTAGCTCTTGGGGTGATTTGCCCACCTCAACCATCACATAATCTGCGGATTTACCTTTGACCAAAATATGGTGGATGGCAGCGTCAAAGCGTTCTAGAATAACGTTATTTTTTTGTTGCCATTGGTCGGCTACCTCGCCTTCAAACGGGCTGAGCGTACCGTTTAGCTCTTTTTCTAAGCGAGCCACTTCACTTGCTGCTGCCACAATACCTGTAAAATCACTAACTGCCACATGACCTTGTTTGACCGCATAATCTAGCATGTTACTCAGTAGTTTTCCCCGTAACCGCTCAGTAAAATCCGTTCCATGCTTATCATTGGCAAGTTTAAGTAAAGCCGTCAATCGGTCAAAGTTATGATTAAAACTTGGGTCAATCCCCACAGGCACATCCGACGTTTGCCCCGTTTTGGGATTGGTATATTTTTCGGTTTCAAGGGGCGTTTCGTCACTAATGCTCACTCTCTCGGCTTGGCGGCGGGTCAATTGCTTCACCCAGCATTTACAGCCCCAGCCATTGGGTGGCATGATGGATTGCCAAATCGGATCATCGACAGGGCGGCAAACACCGTACCCTCTACGGGCAGGTTATCAACGCCTCCTACGCCATTCACTAAGCCCTATCCAAAAACCACTCCATCCTTACCCATAAAAAAGGCAGCCACACGGACTGCCTTGCCATCTTTCGGCCTTTAAACACTATTTTTGGTTTTAACGCTTTGTTACTTATCCAAAAATCCTTGCGATTTTAGCCACGCCTCGCCCTCGGCCACATACGGCTTGGTGTAAAACTGGGCAAATTTTTGCCGATAAGGCAGTTTTTCGCGCGCTTCACCAAACTCAAGCATGGTCTGCTCGTATTGCGCCAACCGTTTGGGCAAATCATCCGTTTGGTAGCGGTTGTCAAAAAACACCGCGTCCATTGGCAGGCGCGGTTTGATGGGCATATCCAGCGCAGGCTTACCAATGCATAGCCCAAAAATCGGGTAGGTGTATTTGGGCAACGCAAGCAAATCAATCAACGGTTTGGCCGCTTGACGCAAGCCGCCAATCGGGCAGGTGGCATAGCCCAGACTCTCTGCCGCCAAGGTGGCGTTTTGTGCGGCCATTGCGGCATCGGTCGTCAAGGTAATCAGCGTGTCTGCATCGGCAAAGCCTGCAAAGCTCAACGGCGCATTTTGCCCTTGGTTGTGGCTTTGATTGGCCAAAAATGCACGGTAGCCGTCAATGACAAACACCAAAAACACGCTGCACTGCTCGATTTGCGGATTTTTGGGTTGCCATTCAACAATCGCTTGCCGCTGGGCAGGGTCACTGACGTTGATGATGCTGTAATGCTGCCCATTCATCCAGCTGGGTGCGCGTTGGGCGGCATGAATGATGGCGGTCAAATCCGCGTCGCTGACGGTGGCATTGGGGTCAAATTCACGAAATACGCGGTGTTGGTCGATTAGGTCAAGCGTTGGGTTCATAAGCGTTCCTTGTTGGTCGAATTAAAGTTCATGTGACAGGTTGGGTTGGTTAATCCAATGGATTGAGCGCATTAATCAGGCGTATTTCTTCATAACGTTCAATATCACTTAGCCAGATTGGCCGCGCTTGGATGCGCTGCTCTGCCAGAAGTTTTGCGCGCTGTGTGCCTTGCAGCAATGGCGTGCTGGGTGTGTACCAGTGGTTATTTTTTCTAAACACCAAATTGCCAATCGTGCAGTCTGTGACCAAGCCTTGTTTGATGATGATGACCTCGTCACACTCACCGCGTTGTTGGCGCAGGGCGTTGAGTGGGTGGCGGTTGGTGAATTTGAGTGAATAATCAATATCATCACAAATCACAGGGCAAAACGTCATAGCGCGTTTACGCTGATAGGCTGCCAATGTCATCGCCATATCGCTGGCATGATAATCCACCCGACAGCGCATGAGGTCATGGGTGGGTGGATTTTTTGCCAAAAAATTTTGTAAAACATCCGCCAAATCAAACACATGATAGGGCGTGTTGGGATAAAATTTTGCCAAACTACACGCGTAGCGATGCTGATGGTAGGCAAGGTTTTGCGGCTTGCCGTGGACAATGGCAATGGTTTCAAACAAATCAAAAGCGCGCAGCTTATTGGGTTGTGTCATGGCATAGCACGGTTGGTTGGTGAACGGTTGATTGACGGCGTGGCGATAGGCAAATAGACCTTTTTTAGCAGCTCGTCGTATTCTTGTTTGGCATCGCTTAAAGCGGTGATACCGCCGCCGCTACGAAAATACAACTGTTTGCCTTGTTGCTCAATGTAGCGAATTGCCACCGCACTGGTCAATGCCTCGCCCAAAAACAGCCCAAACACGCCTGTATAATAGCCGCGTGGCTGCCCCTCGGCTTGGCGGATGATTTCGACGGTTTTTTGTTTGGGCGCGCCGCAAATTGAGCCAGCAGGCAGCAGTGTTGCCAATAGCGTACCAATCTGTGCTTGCCAGTTTTCGGCCAGTTTGCCTCGAATGTGGGAGCTGGTTTGTAAAATACCGCCGTGGTGGGTCACCACCTTATCCACATAGCGAAATCTCTCAACCTTGATTTGTGTGGCCACCATGGCTAGGTCATTTCTTAGCAAATCAACGATGGTGTAATGCTCTTGTTGTTCTTTGACATCGGCAAGCAGTTGCTGCTCGGCATGGCTGATATTGGCAGATATTGTGCCTTTGATGGGATACGTATGAATGTGTTGGTCTTTGATTTCAATAAAGCACTCGGGCGAAAAACACACAAAATTGTCTTTGAGCCAAATTTTATAATCAGCTTGCCCTTGATAAAATAATGGCTCAAAACCTGTGTTAAGCGTGATTGGTGTGGGCATGGTTAAATTTAGCAAATACGTATTGCCACGTTGCAACGCGCGCTGCACATGGTCAAATGCTTGGCGATACTGGCTAAAGCTTGGCGGCTCGGCGTGCAGCGTGATTGCGCCAAGCGGTATGCTAGCGGTCGCCTCAAAATTGCGCAAGCGTTGATGGCCAAACGTGATATCATACCGCACGCCTGCCGCCTCGGCTTGCTCAAGTGGCACAAGCACGGGCTTTTGTTGTTCAAAATCAATGATAAACACAAACGGCACGCGCTGTTTGCCAAATGTATTGGCGTGTTGGATAAATTGCTCAAACGTCATGGCAGGGTATCATCCTAAGTCATGCCTGTAGCTTGCTAAAAACCACGGTGAATTGCAAAGAAAAAATGACCAACAAAATTGTACTGATTGACAATAACGATTCATTTACCTATAACTTAGTTGAGCTGCTACGCCAGTTATCCTGCGACTTTGTGGTCATCAATATTGCGGACTTGGTGCTTGCTGACTTGGCAAGATTTTCGCATATCATCATCTCGCCTGGCCCTGATATACCACGCGCTTATCCCAAAATCTATGACATGCTAAGCCTTTATGCGCCAACAAAAACCATCCTTGGCGTGTGCTTAGGCCACCAAATCATCGGAGAATTTTTTGGTGCGACGACTTACAATTTGGCATCCCCACGGCATGGCTTGGCAGGCACGCTGACGCTTGATCCCACCCACACCAGCCCAATTTTTGCCCATCTTGCGCCCCGTTTTCGCGTGGGTTTGTACCACTCTTGGGCGATAAGCCGCCAATACGTACCCACCTGCCTGCGCATCACCGCCACTTGCCAAGATGGGGTCATCATGGCGCTTGAGCATACAAGTTTGCCGATTTTTGGCGTGCAGTTTCACCCTGAGTCTTATATCTCGGCGTTTGGCGAACAAATCATGGCTAACTTTGTCCGCCTGTGACCCACCCATCTTGGCAATCGTGGTGCGATGGCTTAGGCCAGCATATTTGCCAAAGTTTCTTTGACATTTTTTGAGCTGATTTTTTTGCCAAAGTCTTGCAGCTCGGCTTGCATATGCGATTTGGTCGGCTCAATCAACGCCTGCCAGTTTGACAAGCCTTGCAGCAAGCGCGACGCAAGCAGTGGGTTACGCGCATCTAGGGTCACAATCACCGCCAAAAACTCGCGCACACCATCTGCTGTCCACAGTTTGGTTGGTTGGGACAACAACCCACCGATAACCGCGCGCACGCGGTTGGGCGTATTGATGTCAAAGTCTGCGTGCAACATCAGTTTAAAGATATCCAACACGCTACTATGGCGGCTATTGGCTTGCGCGCTAAACCACAAATCCATCACCAGCGCGTCATGATGGAAGCGTTGATAAAAGTCTGCCAATAGCTGATCTTTGCTTGGTAAATCATGCTCAATCGCCGCCAATAACGCGCCTAAACGCTCAGTCATGCACGCCGCCGAATCATACTGTGTTTGCGCCCAATCTGCCGCTTGCGCCACACCTGCGGTCAATGCCATCTCTAACACCACATTGCGCCACGCGCGCACGCCCATCGCTGCTGCCGAGTCCTCATACTGGCCTTGCGGCAACTGGGCAAAGGTGGCTTGATAAAAGTCCGCCCAATCATCGCGCAAGCTATCAGCCACTTGCTGCTTAATTTCACGATGCCGCGCTGCCACACGCTCTGGGTCATAATGGTGCGTCATGCCGCTTGCCAATTCACGCTCGCTTGGCATATCCAGCAGCCGCGCCGCCAACATCGGGTCAGTCTTGGCAAGGCTTGGCAAACTGGCGCGCAATGCGGCGATATAGGCGGTAGGCTCATGGTACTGCAACAAAATGCGATTGACCAAAATCTGAGCCGCTTGCCAGCGGTTAAAACCGTTGGTCTCATGCTGCATCAAAAATGCCAAATCCTCGGCACTGTAGGCAAAGTTCAGCTGCACAGGGGCAGAAAAATCGCGCAACAATGACACGACAACATCGCCTGTGATGTCAGCAAAATAAAATTCTTGTTTGGCTTGGGTCAAATACAACAAGTCTTCAACCAGCACTTTGCCCGTGGCACGATCAAAAATCGCCATCTTCACGGGAATTGGCAATGGACGGGCGGTAGGATAATTGGGCACTTGACGCACGGCTTGGGTCAGCTCAAGCGTCAGACCTGCGTTATCTTGTCCTGCATCGTTTTGGCGCACCTCGCCTGCCAGCACAGGCGTGCCTGCCTGCGTGTACCAAGCCAAAAAGTCATGCACCTTGTCATCGGCGGTTGCCAATGCTGACAGCAGATCTTCTACCGTTACCGCTTGCCCATCAAAGCGTTCAAAATACGCATCCGTACCTTGACGAAACTTGTCTTTGCCCAACAAATTGGCAATCATGCGCACAATTTCCGCGCCTTTTTCGTACACGGTTGCGGTATAAAAGTTATTAATCTCAACAAAATGGTCGGGGCGCGGTGGGTGCGCCAATGGACCTGCATCCTCGGGAAATTGAAACGCGCGCAACGTGGCGACATCGTCAATGCGTTGTACGGCAGGCGAATGCAAAGTAGCCGAGAATGACTGGTCACGAAACACGGTAAAGCCTTCTTTAAGGCACAGCTGAAACCAATCGCGGCAAGTAATGCGGTTGCCCGTCCAGTTGTGAAAATATTCGTGCGAAATCACTGACTTGACGTTAAAATTGCGGCGGTCGGTGGTGGTCTCTGGGCTCGATAGCACACACGCGGTATTAAAGATATTCAAGCCCTTGTTTTCCATTGCGCCCATGTTAAATTGGCTGACCGCAACAATCATATAACGGTCAAGGTCATACGCGCGCCCGTAGTTGTCTTCATCCCAACGCATGGCATCTTTAAGGGCCTGCATAGCAACGTGGCATTGCTCGATGTTCTCGGGCTTGGCATACACCTCCAGTAGTACCTCGCGCCCTTCACTGGTTGTGTAATGGTCGGTTAGCGTCGCCAAATCCGCCATCACACAAGCAAACAAATAGCTGGGTTTTTTGGTTGGGTCTTGCCACACAGCAAAATGGCGGTTTTCGTTGAGCTCACCGCTGTCAATCAAATTCCCGTTTGCCAGCAGCGTCGGGTAGCGGTTATCCGCCTCAATACGCGTGGTAAATGTTGCCAATACGTCGGGGCGGTCGGGGTAAAAGGTGATTTTACGAAAACCTTCAGGCTCACATTGGGTGACAAACATGGTGTCGCTGCCCTCGCCTGCTTGGTACAGCCCCTCAAGGCTGGTGTTGGTCTGCGGCACGATGGTGACAACGGTATCAAGACGGCACGTGTCAGGCGCGTCGGTAATCACCAACCGCTCGCTGTCTAGCTGATACTCTGCCGCGCTCAATGCCTGCCCGTTTAGGCTGATGGATTGCAAGGTCAAATCGCGCCCAAACAGCACCAAATCGCCTGCGGTTTTGCGCTGCATGGTTAGGCTTGCCGATACACGCGCATGGTCGTCAAACAGTTGAATGGTCAAATCGATATGTTTTACACCAAACGCAGGCGGCGTATAATCTTTAAGATAGATTTTTTGCGGGGCGTTGTCGGGTGTGGTGGCGGTTTTTTGTGCCGTTTCGTCCTCGGGGGTGGGTAGGTGCGCAGGTACGTCGGGCATTTCGGGGTTGATAAGCTCGGGGGCGGTGACTTGGTCAGTTAAGGTATTGGTCATGGTGTTCTCAGTGTTGTCTAAATGGTCACAAAGTTTTAAAAAAAGTTAAATATACCAGCTTTTTATCAATACGGGACTTGATGTAGATGATAAGGGCGTGGCTCAAACTTATCAATGATGCGGGCTTCGTACCGATTTGGCAAATGCGATGTGTAAATATAGTCACAAAAATCATACGCTTGCCTGTATAAGTGCGCGCCTAGCATTTTTGCCAATGTGTATCGCACAAAATTTATTGGCATAACGCGCCTTAAACCCGTGCGGTTTTACCCTGTTTTTTGGCAGCGCGGCGCTTACGAAAAAAATCTTGCAACAAAGCGCGGCTTTGCTCCGCCAATAGCCCTTGTGCCACCTGCACTTGATGGTTATAAAACGTCTGCTGGCATATATCCTGCTGGCTGACAATCATACCTGCTTTAGGCTCGGTCGCGGCAAATACCAACCGCGCCACACGGGCATGAATCAGCGCACCCAAGCACATCGTGCATGGCTCAAGCGTGACATACAGCGTGCAGGCAGGCGGTAGACGATAATTGTTCAGCCGTGCACACGCCTGCCGAATCGCCACCACCTCAGCATGCGCGGTCGCATCATGGCGTAAAATCGGCTGATTAAACCCCGTGGCAAGTATGCGCTGATCATATACCAACACCGCGCCCACAGGCACTTCGCCCAAGCTACCGCCGTATGCTGCACACGCCAGCGCGATGGTCATAAAACTGCTGTCTAAATCGCTAAAAACTGGCGGCTCTAAGCGCACATCATTACAGATCATGGCACAATCGCGGCATGTTACTGCGGCAACTGCCAGTCAATCGGCGTTTTGCCATGCGCCTTGAGATAATCATTGGCTTTAGAAAAAGGGCGCGTGCCAAAAAATCCGCCTTGATTCGCGCTTAGCGGCGACGGGTGCTTGGCGGTTAAAACCAAATGGCGGCTTGGGTCAATAAAGCGTCCCTTTTTTTGCGCATAGCTGCCCCACAAGATAAACACGCAATGCTGACATCGTTCATTGACCGCGGCAATCACCGCATCGGTGAATTGCTCCCAACCTTTGCCACGATGGCTGCCGGCATTGCCTGCTTGCACGGATAGCATACTGTTGAGCAGCAACACGCCCTGCGCCGCCCAATACGTCAAATCGCCGTGCCGTGACGGTGTCACGCCCATATCTTGCGCCAGTTCAAGCAAAATATTGTTAAGACTTGGCGGAATGCGCACGCCTTTGGGAACGGAAAACGACAAGCCCATGGCTTGGTTAGCACCGTGATACGGGTCTTGCCCCAAAATCACCACCTTAACTTGCGACAATGGCGTAAGGTCAAACGCGGCAAACATCTTGCTGGCAGGTGGGTATAAGGTTATACCTGCGTCATACTCGGCGCGCAAAAACTGGCGCAGATTTGCCATATTCTCGCTAAGCAGTTCGTCTGCCAGCGCGGCTTTCCAGTCATCGGGTAGCTTGACGTTGTCTAAAATTGCTTGTTGTTCGGGGGTGTAGGTTGGCATATTGGTATTTTTTGCTTAAAACGCTATCTTAGCCCAAAAACTGCGCCAAATCCATCGCGTTTAGGCGGTCTAAATCGGCAGGTGTATCAACCCCTGCAGGCAACGCGACGCAAGCCACGTCGATGGCGATTTTGCCACCATGCTCCAAAATCCGCAGCTGCTCTAGGCTTTCGATTTGCTCAAGCGTGCCCTGCGACCAGCCGCTAAACACTTGCAGTAAGCTGACACGATAGGCATACAAACCCAGATGGCGCAAGGCATTGGGCGGTAAGCTGATAGGCGCGGCAGGGTCAGCGTTGCGCTGGTGCGGAATCGGCGCTCGGCTAAAGTACAACGCTTGCTGATTCGGCGACATCACCACTTTGACCACCGACGGGCGCAAAAATTCATCGAGCGCGCCAATTGGCTCGGCAAGCGTCGCCATGACACACTCAGGATGTGCGCGTAGCAACGCGCTGACCTGCTCAATCAACGCCACAGGCACCAGCGGCTCATCGCCTTGCATATTGATGACGATATCATCGGCGTGCCAGCCAAGCTGTTGGGCAACTTCACCAAGTCTGTCCGTGCCTGAAGGGTGATTGGGGTTGGTCAGGACAACCTTTGCACCATACTGGCGGCACAAATCAGCGATGGTATTGTCATCGGTTGCCACCCACACATCATCGGCAACACCTGCACGCTGCACGGCTTGCGCACGGTCAATCACCCATAAAATCATCGCCTTGCCATGAATCAGCGCCAACGGCTTATTGGGCAGACGCGTGCTTTTGAGGCGCGCAGGGATGACAATATGGGTTTTGGACGGCGTGTTCATGGCAAACCTATAGCTAATTAAACGTTAAACATATTCCACGCGGCTAATTGCTCATCTAAGGTGGCAAACACCGCAGGCGATAACACAGCTTCAACGGGCAGCACCCACAGCCGTGCGCGTAAATTTTGCGCGGTGGGGTGCGTACGGTTGGCCAACAGTGGACGGATTTTGACCGCGTCTTTGGCCGTTATCACAATCGGCAGTTGTGCCAAATCTGCCGCCTGCATGGGCGCAAAATCCGCCAGCACAAACGCGTGGTGGTCATCAAACGCAAACGGCACAATCCCAAAACCCAGCCGCTGCACACTGGCAAAAAACCGTGGTGGGTAGCCAATGCCCGTCATGGCAATGAGGTGTGGTGCATTTTGCGGCATTAGGGTTTGAGTGGTCGCGCCCTCGGCAAATAAGCGCACCAACGGCTGCTCGCTTAAGCGCATCAACAAATTCGCGCGTTGCCCTGCTTGCAACAAACGCTCACGCAAAGCAGGCAGCGGCGGTTGTTGCCAATCTTGGCAATGCAATATCACCGTGGCAGTTGGCGCAAGCAATCGCTTGATTGGCTGGCGCAAAAAGCCTGTCGGCAACCGCTGTTGATTGCCAAAACCGCGCTCAGCATCGACAACAATCCAGTCAGCATCGCGGTCAAGCGCGTAATGCTGCAAACCATCATCGGCTAATATCAGCTGAATGTCGGGATGGTGCTGTAACAACCAATCAATCGCCGCGCCGCGCTTAGCACCCACCGCCATCGGCACACCCGTGCTTTGGACAATCAAACACGGCTCATCGCCCACATCTTTGGGCGTTGAATCCGTGCCCACCAACCGCGGCCGCTGCGCGCCCTCACGCCCATGCCCACGGCTAATCACACCGACACGCACGCCACGCGCTTGCAAATATTTCACCAGCGCGATTAACAGCGGCGTTTTACCACTGCCGCCTGCGGTGATATTGCCAATCACGATAAGCGGCACAGGCGGATAGTAGGTTTTTTTTAGCCCCCTGCGGTATAGCCAGCGGTGCACACCATCGGCCAGTGCATACAGCCACGCCAGCGGCAACAGCAGCCACAGCCACCACGCCTGCCGCTGCCACGCTTGGCTAAAACGCTGCTCAAGGCTCATGGGCGTTAGTCTTCCACCGCAAAATCGCGCTCATACAGCTTGGCATACTGTCCTTGTTGTGCCAGCAACTGCGCATGCGTACCCACCTCCACCACGCGCCCTGCGTCCAACACCACGATTTTATCAGCGTTTTGAATGGTGCTTAACCGATGGGCAATGACAATCGTTGTGCGCTCATGCATGACCCGTGCCAATGCCTGCTGAATAAAAAACTCCGACTCATTATCCAGCGCACTGGTCGCCTCATCCAAAATCAAAATCGGTGCATCCTTGAGCAACGCACGCGCAATCGACAACCGCTGACGCTGCCCACCCGATAGCTGCAAGCCTGCCGAGCCAATCACCGTGTCATAGCCATGGGGCAACTGCATGATAAAATCATGCGCATACGCCGCCTTTGCCGCCGCCTCAATCTCAGCGCGTGACTTATTTTGTAATTCGCCGTACGCGATATTATTGGCAATGCTGGTATTAAATAGCACCACCTGTTGGCTGACACTGGCAATCTGCGCGCGCAAACAATCTAAACGCAGCGCCTCAATCGCCGTGCCGTCCAAATAAATATTGCCGCGACTGACATCCACCGCACGCATCAGCGCGTTGGTCAAGGTCGTCTTGCCTGCACCACTGCGCCCAACCAATGCCACCGTCTGCCCTGCGTTGATGGTCAAATTAATGCCTTGATTTGCCAGCGTGCCATCAGGATAGCGGATATCCACCTCACAAAACTCAATACGCCCTGTCAAAGTCTGCTCAACCGTGCCTGTGTCGCGCTCCTCAGGCAAATCCAACAAAGCAAAAATCGTATCCGCCGCCGCCAAGCCTTTTTGAAAATTTTGGTTGATATCGGTCAGAGCGCGTACGGGCTTACTTAACAAACCTGCCGCGCTGATATACGCAATAAAATCACCTGCGCTGCTGCTACCCATGACATTTGGCCGCATAGCAAGCCACACCACCACCGCCATCGCACACGCCATCAACAGCTGAATGACAGGCGTGTTTAAACTGTTGGTCACGACGATTTTTAGGGCTTTACGCAGATTATTGCGTGAAGCCGCATCAAAGCGCGCAAGCTCGGTGCGCTGACCGCCATAGTTTTTTACCACCTGAAAGCCTGTGATGACCTCATTGGTGATATGGCTCACCTGCCCCATTGACTGCTGAATATCGCGTGACAAACGCCGAAAACGCTTGCTGGCGTAGCGCACCAACCACAAAATCGGTGGCAGCACAATAAACAGCGTCAAACTTAGCCGCCAGTTGGTGTACAACAAAAACCCCAATAAGCCAATAACGGTCAAACCATCGCGCAGCAAGGTTTTAAGCGTATCAGTGCCTGCCGCGGTGACCTGCTCAACATCAAAAATCAGCTTGGCAGAAATCTGCCCTGGCGGATTGTCTAAATAAAACTGGCTTGGCAACCGCAGCAGCTTGGCAAACACCTCGGTGCGCAGGCGATAGACCAGATTGCGTGAAATCAGCGCACTGTAATAATTGCCCAAAAACGTGCCCATGCCGCGCAGCAAAAACAGCAGCACCACCAGCAGCGGAAACAAGTTCATGCGCTGCTGCTGCCCTGCGTTGATGGCGTCGATGATGTATTTCATCAGCTTGGCAACGCCGATTTCAGTGCCTGCATTGATGGCAAAACCAATCACCACCAACGCCACCGCCCAACTGTAGGGGGTCAAATATCCCAACAGCCTGCGATACGTCTGCCAACGGGTTGGTTCGGCGGCTGCGCTGTCAGCGGATTTTAGCATTGGGCTCAACGCGCCACCCCTGCTGGCTTGGCGGCAGACGGTGAGGCACTGGGTAAATCAACCGCCGCGCCTGCAGGTACAACGGTGCTGATATTTAGATTGATAAAGCCAAGACTGCCTGCCACATCCATCGCACGCACCACCGACTGGTGGCTGGCCTCGGCATCCGCGGAAATCACAAACAGCATATTGCGATCGTCGCCTGCTTCTTGGCGAATCATCGCAGCCAGCTCACCTGCCCCAGTGCCCGACAGCGCGATACCATTGACCGCATAGCTGCCGTCTTTTTGCACGCTGACCTCAATGCGCTTATCTTTTTCAACAATCGGCACACCTTGCGCCTGTGGCAAGACAATATTGAGCTTGCTAAAGTGGTTAAACGTCATCGACATCAACAAAAACACGATAAGAAACAACAAACAGTCAATCATCGGTGTTAAATTGATGTCAATAGGCTCAACACTTGGGCGACGAAAACGCATACTTATGCCTCCTGTGCGCTTGCCACGACCGCAGGCGCAGCGGTGGGCACTGCATTGACCGAAACAGGCAACAAGCCATGCTCTGCCAACGTCTGTAGCAGCAAGCCTGCTTCTTGCTCAAAGCGCACGCTGATATCCACCACGCGCCGCTGAAAATACCGATACGCAATCACCGCAGGAATTGCCACCATCATACCGCCTGCTGTGGTAATCAACGCCTGTGAAATGCCTGCCGCCAACATCGTCGGGTCTTGGGCCGCACCCTCGGTCAATGCCAAAAACGAGCTGATGATACCAACCACCGTACCCAACAGCCCCAAAAGCGGCGCAATCGCACCAATCGTCCCCAGCAAATTGATGTGCTGCTCTAGTGCATGAATTTGCACACTGGCGCGATTTTGCATGTGTAGCGTCATTGACTCCACACCATAACGCCGATGTAGCAACCCTGTGGCTAAAATATCACCCAAAGGTGAATTGGCTTGCACATTGGCTAAATTCTCACGCGAAATATCGCCTTGCTCAATAAGCCGCGCCAACAGCTGTTCACGCAAATGCGCAGGTGTCACGACTGAAGGGTTGAGCTTTAAGGCGCGTTCGATGATGACAATCAGCATCAAAATCGAACACACCACAATCGGTGCCATCAACCAACCGCCTGCGCGAATCAACTCCCACATAATGCTACTTTTGCCCTAACCCTCAATGATTAACCAAAAAATATACCAGCCTAAGCGTTATCACTTAGTCATTGATTACCCTGCAGGTTGCAGCTGATTGAGCAGCGCTTGCAATTCATCGGCATTGTGAAAAAAAATCTCGATACTGCCCTTACCTGCTGATGAGCCTTTGACCTTGACCACCGCGCCTAGACGCTCAGACAACTGCTGATTTAGCCGTAAGCGTTCAAAATCCAGTGGTTGCGACTTGGGCGGATTGGCCTTGGGGTCAAGTATTTGTTTAATCAGCTGTTCGGTTTGGCGTACCGTCAATTGTTCATTGGCGATTTTTTTGGCGATTTGCGGCTGCTGCTCGGCAGAAATTGCCAGTAATGCACGCGCGTGCCCCATGTCTAGCTGCCCTTCATTGAGCAAGGTTTTGACCTCTGTGTGTAGCTGATTGAGGCGCAGCAGATTGGACACTGTGGTACGCGCCTTGCCGACCACATCGGCAATTTGGGCATGGCTCATGCCAAATTCATCATGAAAACGTTGCAGCGCGACAGCCTGCTCCATGACCGACAAGTCCTCACGCTGAATGTTTTCAATCAACGCCAAGGCAATCGCCAAATCATCAGAAATTGGGCGCACAATGGCAGGAATGTGGCTTAAGCCTGCGATTTGTGCCGCGCGCCAACGCCGCTCGCCTGCGATGATTTCATGGGTCACAGGTGAATCAGGCTCGGGCTTCACCAATGGCCGAATGACAATCGGCTGCATCACGCCGTGTTGGCGGATGGAGGTTGCCAACTCTTGCAAGGCATCTTCGCCCAAGTCAAGTCGCGGCTGGTATTTGCCGCGCTGCAACCGCTCAACGCCGATATGCAGCAGATTAATCGTGCTATCGGTTTGGCTGTCTGTGATGGGTGCGGTATCAGCAGACGGCATAGCGCTCGCTGTATTGGTGGTGGGTTTGGCGGTTGTTGGCTTGGTGGATTGGGTCTTTTCAAGTTTAGGCGGCGATCCTTGCGCGTCTAACGCTTGTAAATACTGAGAAAAGTCAGCGGCTTGGATTTGGCTGTTTAGGCTGGCAGCGGTTGGATGCTCAGCCACGTTTTGGGGGATATTGGCGTTGGTGTCGGTCACCTCGGGCGTTGCCAATAGCTCGGCTAAAGGCGCGGTATGGGGAGTAGCATCGGGCGTGACAATCGGGCTGGCTGCCAAATTGCCTGCAATCAGCTTTTCGGTTTTAATTGAACCTAGCAGCGCGTCCAATCCCCGATTTGACGCAAGCCCGCGTTTTTTTGCCATTACCCCAATCCTTTTGTACCGTCTGCCGCGCCCATGCGCGTTTTGGCTGCGGCATCACCAAAACACCCTAAGCAATCACTTAAACCCGCTATCTTAATCAGTTCAGCCACGCAACACAACCTTTTTTACCGACTAAATCGGCTGTCGCTGGCGGCTTTGGGCAATCACTTCATCGGCAAGTTTTTGATAAGCCTTTGCTCCTTTAGAGCTTGGTTCGTATTGGTCAATCGGTAAGCCGTGCGCAGGGGCTTCGGCAAGGCGTACATTGCGCGGAATGACGGTGGTAAACAAGGTGTCGCCAAAATGCGCTGCCAGCTCGTTTGAGACATCATTTGACAGGGTGTTGCGCGGGTCAAACAAGGTACGCAGCACACCGCGAATGTGTAGGTTTGGATTTAGCGCGGTTAGCCGCTCGATGGTACGCGACAAATCCGCCAAACCTTCTAGCGCAAAGTACTCGCACTGCATGGGGATAATCACGCCGCGTGTGGCGCACATGGCGTTGATGGTCAAAAGACTAAGGCTTGGCGCGCAATCGATAATCACAAAATCATACGCCGCCGCTTGATTGGGCGCGCGCAGTGCCTGCATGGCTTGGGTCAAAATCGCGTGGTTGTTTGGCTGTTGGCTCAACGCCAAATCAATGCCCGACAAATCACTGTTCGCACCCAATACATCATAACCAAATTCACTTGCCACAATCGCCTCACGTATGGGCATGGCATCCAGCAGCACATCGGCGACGCTATAATCCAACGTGCGTTTATCCAACCCTGATGCGGTGGTGGCGTTGCCCTGCGCGTCCAAATCAATCAGCAGCACGCGCTTGCCTTTATTTGCCAATGCGCTTGCCAAATTGACGGCGGTGGTGGTTTTGCCAACCCCGCCTTTTTGGTTGGCAACTGCTAAAATATCCATGTTTTATTTCTCAACTGTCTAACTGAATGTGGCAACTTATCTGACTATGGCAATGTTTAGGGGTTTAATCGCGCCAGCTGCACCAAATGCCGCGTCTCATGAAGCTGTGGCACGGTCAGTGGCCATGTTTGCACCTGCCAAGTCGCCATAAATTGCGCGATCTCCTCGGTGGGTAATACGCCCTTCATTGCCAGTAGCGTGCCATTATCCGCCAAACAATGCCGCGTTTGGCTGACAAAATCGGGTAATGAGGCAAACGCGCGCGACGTTATCATGGCATATTGCCCCGTGTGCGTCTCGATGCGCTCGGCAATCGGCTGTAAATTGGTCAAACCCAACTCACCAACCATCTGTTTGATAAAGCGCACTTTTTTGCCATTGCTATCTAGTGCGGTCACCTGCAAGGTGGGCAACGCGATGGCAATCACCGCCGCGGGCAAGCCCGCCCCTGTGCCAACATCCAGCAAGGTTTGCGCGGTTTTGGCACGCGCTGCCGCTTGATGGACGGCATTGACCTGCGGCACGATGGTCAGACTATCAAAGATATGCTTCACCAGTGCCTCGTGCGGGTCTTTAATCGCGGTCAGATTAAACGCCTTGTTCCACACCAGCAGCTGCTGCAAATAGTACAACAACTGCTGCTGCTGGTCATCGGTCAGTAAAAGCCCCAACTGCTGACACGCGGCGCTTAGCTGCGGCTGCAACGCGCCAAACGTTGGCGCAAGGTTTATCGTTCTTTGCTGTGCCACTTAAAACACCCGATTTAACCCATTCAACGCTGCCACGCGATACGCCTCTGCCATCGTCGGGTAGTTAAAGGTCGTGTTGATAAAATACTCCAACGTGTTACCGCCTTTGCTCTCCATCACCGCCTGCCCGATGTGAATAATCTCTGAGGCGTGATTGCCGTAGCAGTGGATGCCCAAAATCTCCAACGTCTCACGGTGGAACAAGATTTTTAACACGCCGCTGCGCTCACCGATGATTTGCGCGCGCGCCAAGTGTTTAAAAAATGCCTGCCCGACTTCATACGGCACTTTTTCTTCGGTCAGCTGCTGCTCGGTTTTGCCGATGCTTGAAATTTCAGGAATGGTATAAATTCCCGTCGGCACGCTTTGCACGGGGCGCGCGTTTTCATCGCCAACCATATAGGCGGCAGCGCAGCGTCCTTGGTCATACGCCGCTGATGCCAATGACGGCCAACCGATGACATCGCCTGCGGCATAAATGTTCTCAACACTGGTTTGGTAAAACTCATTGACCTTAAGCTGGCCGCGTCGTATCGGCTCAAGCCCAATCGCGGCAAGGTTTAGGCTGTCGGTATTGGCAGAGCGTCCGTTGCACCATAGCAGCGCGTCGGATTTGATGCGCTTACCGCTTTTGAGGTACAAAATCACGCAATCGTCATAGGTTTCTAGGCGGTCGATTTCTTCATTGTTGCGAATCAACACCCCAAATTGGCGAAAGTCATGCGACAGCGCGTCCGAAATCTCGGCATCCAAATAGTTTAATAGCTGGCCTTGGGTATTGATTAGATCAACCTTATAGCCAAGACCCGTGAAAATCGACGCGTATTCACAGCCAATCACGCCTGCGCCATAGATGACGATACGCTGAACGACATAATCCATCTGCAAGATTTTGTCCGAATCAAACACACGGGGGTGGTCAAAATCGATAAAATCGGGACGGTACGGACGGCTACCCACGGTGATAATGGCCTTTTCAAAGGTCACCTCCTGCTCCGCACCATCCGATAGCGCAACTTGAATCGTGTGACGGTCTTTAAAACTTGCCCAGCCGTGAATCAAATCAACCTGGTTACGCTCATAAAACCGCGTGTGGGTATCGACTTGGTTACGCACCACTTCACGCGCTTTAGAAAGCACTTTGTTTAGTGGAATTAAATGATAATCAATGCCTTGGTTTAAAATCGGGTCACGGCGGTTGCTGATGATATTAAACACCGACTGACGCAGCGCTTTACTGGGAATTGTGCCCACGTGGGTACAGTTACCGCCGACTTGCTTGCGTGGGTCAATCACCGCAACTTTTAGCCCACTTTTGGCGATTTTCATCGCAGCAGCCTCGCCTGCTGGCCCTGCGCCAATTACCACAGCATCGTAGTCATATTTGTGCGCATTTTTTTTGGCACTAAAGCGTTTGATATTGATGCGTGTGCTATCAAGGGGGCTGATTAAATCAAAATGCACGGCATCATCAAACGCTTTTGCTTTATCATCCTCATGACCGATGCTGTCAGTATTTGCCTTTTTGCCCGACTCGCTGATGGTTTTGGGCGCGGTGGCAGGCTCGCTGGTAGGTACACTGTCTAACACGCTGTCGGTATTGAGCTCGTAGGTCTCAGTTTGGGTGATATCTTCAGGTGGCGCGGCGTTGTCGTTTTTGCTGTTGGGACGTTTTGCCATGATGATTCCTCGATTTTTTAAAGTTATTGTTAAATAAACATCAAACCTGTGCGTGATCTAAGCCATCAGGTTTGCCCAATACTATCAACCATTTATTAATCATACGTTAAATACGCCAAGCAATTGTTGGTGTAATCGGGTATTGCCAACACCGCTTGGCTTGCGCGTTTGCCTAACCCAATCTTGCCAAACAATTTTAACAATCATCTCAACCAATCCGCCGCTTTAATCCTGTTATTTGCAAAATTCGGGTGGCAATCTCCTCAATTGACATCGTTGATACATCAATGTTTGGAATGCCTTGCGAAATATAAATGCCTTGGATGGCGCGCAGTTCTTGCTGGCATTGCTGATAGCTGGCATAGCGGCTACCTGCGCGGCGTTCGTTGCGGATTTTTACCAAGCGGTCGGTGTCGATGACCAAGCCAAATAGCTTGTCTTTGAACGGGCGCAATGCCTTAGGTAAGCTATTTTCAAACAAATCGTCCTCGGTCAAAGGATAATTTGCCGCGCGAATGCCAAATTGCAGTGCCAAATACAGCGACGTTGGCGTTTTGCCTGAGCGCGATACGCCAATTAAAATAATATCCGCCGCATCATAATGGGTCGTGCGCGCGCCATCATCATTGTCTAAGGCAAAATGCACCGCATCAATACGCGCCTTGTAGCTGTCTGAATCAACATCGCCATGAAACGTGCCGATGCTCTCTGACGGCTCAACTTGTATCTCTTCGGCGATTTTGCCAACCAATCCTTCATAGATATCAAGGTTAAACGCCTCTGCCGCGTTGATCCGCTCACGGATGACGGGATCAACAATGGTATCAAACACCAATGGGCGATAACCATAGCGTTGGTGCGCCATGTTGATTTGATTGACCGCATCGTCAGCGCGCTCAAGCGTATCAACATACGGGATGACGAAGGTTTCAAACGGTACGCTGGCAAAACGGCTTAGAATCGAGCGTCCCAACGTCTCGGAGGTAATCGCCGTACCATCAGAAATAAAAAATACGCTGCGCATGGCGTGGGCATCATGCCCGCCCAGCGCGTCTTTATTTTGGATGGTTTTGTTGGGCGATGAAGTGATTTGCATAATCTGAGCAACCCATCAGGGGCAACTGTGCCCCAATCATTAATAATAGCGTTTGGCGATGCCAGTCAAACGCGCCACACGCTTAGCCATTTATATCCTTGTTACAGTTGTCGGTATTATACGCAAATTTGCCTGTTTATACTAATCTTTGCCCGTTGGTCAGTCATATTGGGTTGTTGTGCGCCTATAGTCGCCACTTTTTAAGGTTTTTATTAAAGTTTTTGCCCATGGTGACCCTTGAATAATAAAAATTTGTCGATTTTGGCAAAATTTGTCATTTAGCTATCGTATTTTGTCAAAAAACGTTTTATAATCGAGTTACCTTTATAATCGGCATGAAATAACCTTATTTATCTAGGTTATTATTGGAGTAGCTACTATGAGTGGACAAGTTATCGCGTTAAGCAAGCTCGGCAAAAACGATATCGACAAAGTTGGCGGCAAAAACGCGTCTTTGGGCGAAATGATTAGCCATTTGACAGACTTAGGGGTCAGCGTGCCCGGTGGTTTTGCCACCACCGCGGATGCGTTTAACAAATTTTTGCACGACACAGGCTTAAGCGACAAAATCAGCGCCGCGCTACAAGGCCTAGATGTCAATGATGTGCTAGAATTGGCGCGTGTGGGGCAAGCAATTCGCGAGATGATTATCGCGCAAGACTTGCCTGCCGACCTTGAACAAGACATCCGCGACGCTTACGCTGAGATGAGCGGCGGCGATGAAATCGCGGTGGCGGTGCGCTCGTCGGCAACCGCAGAGGACTTGCCCGATGCGTCATTTGCAGGCCAGCAAGAAACCTTTTTGAACATTCGCGGTATTGATAACATTTTGATCGCCATCAAAGAAGTGTTTGCCTCATTGTACAATGACCGCGCGATTGCCTACCGTGTGCACAAAGGCTTTGACCATGCTGGCGTGGCATTGTCAGCAGGCGTCCAACGCATGGTGCGCTCAGAAACGGGTACATCAGGTGTGATGTTCACCATCGATACCGAAAGCGGCTTTGATGATGTCGTGTTTATCACCGCAAGCTATGGTTTAGGCGAGATGGTCGTGCAAGGCGCGGTCAATCCTGATGAATACTACCTCTCAAAAAGCCTACTCAATGCTGGCAAGGCTGCTATCATCCGCCGCAACTTGGGCACCAAACAACAAAAAATGGTCTATGCCGACCAACACACTGCCGGCAAATCAACCAAAATCGTACCTGTAGAAAAAGTAGAACGCAATCAATTTTGTTTGAGCAATGATGAACTGGTTGAGCTTGCCAAACAAGCCATGATCATCGAAAAACATTACGGTCACGCGATGGATATCGAGTGGGCAAAAGACGGTGACAGCGGCAAGTTGTTTATCGTGCAAGCGCGTCCTGAAACCGTCAAGAGCCGTGAAAATCACAACACGATGGAACGTTATATTCTAAAAGAAAGCGGTGAAGTTATTTGTGAAGGTCGCTCAATCGGGCAGCGTATTGGCGCAGGTCGCGTGCGCGTGGTCAAATCTATTCATGAAATGGATGCCGTACAAGAAGGCGACATTTTGGTGTCTGACATGACTGACCCCGATTGGGAACCCGTCATGAAACGCGCCGCCGCCATCGTGACCAACCGCGGCGGACGTACCTGTCATGCGGCGATTATCGCGCGTGAATTGGGCGTGCCTGCGATTGTTGGCTGCGGCAACGCAACCGAGCTTTTGACCGACGGGCAAGAAGTCACCGTGTCATGTGCTGAAGGCGATACGGGCTACATCTATGATGGCATCTTGCCTTTTGAAGTACAAAACAACTCCATTGACTCAATGCCAGAGCTGGCGTTTAAAATCATGATGAACGTGGGCAACCCTGACCGCGCGTTTAGCTTTGCCCAGATTCCTAACCGTGGTGTTGGCTTGGCGCGTCTTGAGTTTATCATCAACCGCATGATTGGCGTGCACCCCAAAGCCTTGCTCAATATGAATACCTTGCCACGCGAAATCGTACAAGCCATTCAAGAGCGTATGGCAGGTTATGCTTCACCTGTGGATTTTTATGTTGATAAACTGGTTGAAGGCATTGCCACACTGGCGGTTGCCTTCAAAGACCAGCCTGTCATCGTGCGTATGTCTGATTTTAAATCCAACGAATACGCCAACCTCATCGGCGGTAAGCTGTACGAGCCTGCCGAAGAAAACCCCATGCTTGGTTTCCGTGGTGCAAGCCGCTACGTGTCAGAAAACTTCCGCGACTGCTTTGAGCTTGAGTGCCGCGCGCTTAAACGCGTACGCGATGAGATGGGCTTGACCAACGTTGAAATCATGATTCCGTTTGTCCGCACCACCGATGAAGCGGCAAAAGTGCTTGAATTGCTTGAGAAAAACGGGCTAAAACGCGGTGAAAATGGCCTGCGCGTCATCATGATGTGTGAGCTACCAACCAATGCCCTACTGGCGGAAGAGTTCTTGCAGCACTTTGACGGCTTCTCCATCGGTTCAAACGACTTGACGCAGCTGACGTTGGGGCTGGACCGTGACTCAGGCATCGTGTCGCAGTTGTTTGACGAGCGCGACCCTGCGGTGAAAAAACTGCTTAAGATGGCGATTGACGCATGTAACGCACAAGGCAAATATGTTGGTATCTGTGGCCAAGGCCCGTCTGACCATCCTGACCTTGCCAAATGGTTGATGCAGCAAGGCATTACCTCAGTATCATTAAACCCCGACTCAGTGCTTGATACATGGTTCTTCCTAGCAGGTGAATCCCGTGACAACGCCTAAGCGTTGCCAAAACTAGCGTGCTATTCATATGATACGCACCTAACGCCAAGTGGACTTTAGCGTCACTTGGCGTTATTATTTTAGGTTAAACCTTACATGATGATTTGGGGAGCGCAGCGTTTATGTATATTTTTTTGGCGCGCAACAACGAGCAAGCCGGCCCTTATACCTTAGAGCAGCTCAACCACATGCTATCAAGCGGACAAGTCGCGCTTGATGACTTGATGTGGCATGAAGGCATGGCAAATTGGCAATACGTTGGCGAGATGACCAACGGACAAAATTTTTACCGCCCCAGTGTGGTGGTGAGCAGCCCAGCCACGCCTGCCAGTGATGACGCGGACTATATTATCAATAACACACCTGACCAATACGCCGCACAAGACAAAAAATCGTCAGACGTGTGGGGTCGCTACAACAGCCAAAATCCACACCAGCCGTCAGCCAACAACAAAACCACAGGCAAAACAAATGCCAAGCTGATTTTGACCAAAGACAACAAACCAGCAGGCAAAGACATTAGCGGCGCGCGCAAACAGCTGGAGTTGGCAGGGATTGGTAGCCGCGTGTTGGCAAAGCTGATTGACTTGATTTTGTTTTCATTGCCCAATCTGATTTTGTGGTTACAAATCATGAAAAGCCCGAACTACGCGCAAATCGTCAAACTTGCCGAATCGGGCAAGCCGTTTGCCGAGGTGTATGGCGAGCTTAATACCTTGATGATGGGTGCGTTGTCGGTGCTGCCACAGCAATATTTGTGGTTATCGACTATTTTGCTGATTGGTATTGTATTTAGCCAGCTGTTTTTGTTGCTGCGCCGTGGGCAGACACTGGGCAAAATGTTGGTGGGTATTCGTATCCTTGACCGCCAAAGTAACGCGATACCAAACTTTTTTAACTTAATTATTTTGCGCAGTGTGCTGACGTGGGTGGTGTATTCCTTGTCAATAATTGGGCTGATTGCGCTGATTGTCGATTTTGTCATGATGTTTACCAACACTGACCGCCAAAGTCTGCATGACAAAATCGCGCGAACGTATGTGGTGCGTGCCGATGACACACAAACCACCCCGCTTGAGGTAACGGCGGACTCATAGCATCACACCGCTTGTCTTAAAAACGTCATTCGCGCTGAATGGCGTTTTTAAGCCGTTTTAAGCGCATGGTTTTGGTAAGCTGCTTTTGGCGTGCGTCCATCAACCCATGCCAACCATCAAACAGAAAAATTCACCCCATCCAACCGCGTCACATAGCCATGCGGCTTTACCATCTCAAGTTGCCAGCACGTCTGCCCGCGCGCCAAGTATTTGATTTCAAAATGCGTGCGCTGACTGTCGGTGGCAATCACATGGCGCGTGGTGGGTAGCTGCCAGACATTAACCGCTTGGACTTGTGCCTCATCAATATACGATGCGACATTGCTAGCCAGTAAGATTTGCCCACCCGTCTGCACGCGCGACAACAAAAATTCAAAAAACGGCATGTTAAGCCAGCGTTGGTTGGGGTTATGCGGCTCAGGGTTTGGGTACAAGATAAAAACTTTGCTTAGGCTATTTGGCGGTAACGCAAACACGCTCCACGCAATCGCATCGGCATGAATCACCTGCAAATTTGGCAAATCCGCCTGCGCCGCAAGCTTTGCCATCGCGGTAAATTTTTCTTGCGTGCGCTCAATGGCAATCAACACCGCATCGGGATAGGCGGCGGCAAACTGCAACGCGTGCTTGCCCTTGCCTGCGCCAATCTCTAAGCACACACGCCCCGCATGCGCCTGCCAAAACGCAGGCGACAAGCCGACGAAATCACGCGGATGGCGGATCTTATCGACTTGCAGCAACCGCTTAAAGTGGTGACTTGGCGTTGATAAGGTCATGTGAATCATAGCAGGTTACTGCGCGTCATTGGCATCATCTGGCAGCAGACGCTCATCGCTTGTCGCTGTCTGCTCATCTACCAGTAAGCCATCTTCTTGCATGGCGTCGGTCAAATCATAATCCCCATCCGCCGTCGCAGCCTGTGCGTTGTGCGCTTGGTGAGCGGCTAGCGCGTCATCGGCAAATTCATCATCACTGCCCTCAACACGCGCCATCGACACCAACCGTTCATCTTGCCCCAAACGAATCAGCGTCACGCCCTGTGCGTTGCGCCCCGTTTGGGCAATTTGGGCAACAGGCGTGCGCACCAATGTGCCGTTATTGGAAATCAAAATCACATCATCGCCAACTTCTACACGCAAAGCGCGCACCAATTTGCCGTTGCGCTCACTGGTTTTGATGGCTATCACGCCGCCGCCGCCCCGATTTTGGCTATTAAATTCGCCCACATCGGTGCGTTTGCCAAAGCCATTTTCACAGGCAATCAACAATTCTTGCGTGTCAGCCTCGACCACCACCAATGACATGATAGACTCGCTGTCATCAATACGCATACCGCGCACACCGCGCGCCGTGCGTCCCATCACGCGGACATCGGACTCATGAAACCGAATCGCCTTGCCGCTGTCGGCAAATAGCATGACCTGTTGGCTGCCATTGGTGATTTTAACGCTGACCAGCTTGTCACCATCGTCTAGGCTTAATGCAATCAAGCCGTTTTTGCGGATATTGCCATGCCCAAATTCTGCCAAAGCGACGCGCTTGACCGTGCCATTGGCGGTGGCAAAAAACACAAACTGGTCATCTTGTACGTCAGATAGTGGCAAAATCGCGGTGACATTCTCATCCGTTTGTAAGGGAATGAGGTTCACCAAAGGTCGCCCACGCGCGCCACGACTGGCAAGCGGTACTTCAAACCCTTGTAAACTAAACACGCGCCCACTATCGGTAAAAATCATCACGTTGTTGTGTGTTGATGTCACCACCATGTGGTCAATGACATCATCTTCTTTCATGGCGGTGGCAGATTTGCCCTTACCGCCGCGTTTTTGCGCCACATAGTCGCTAATTGGCTGGGTCTTGGCATAGCCTGTGCGCGAGACCGTCAGCACGACGGTTTGCTCAGGGATTAAGTCAGCGCGGCTAAAGTCGCTGCGGCTATCAACGATTTGGGTTTTGCGCGCGTCGCCAAAGTTTTGTACGATGTCACGCAACTCGGCTTTAATCACCTCCATTAGCTTGGTGAAATCCGCCAAGATGCCTTGTAATTCAGCAATCACAGCCAAAATTTCTTGAAATTCTTGTTGCAGTTTTTCTTGTTCAAGCCCCGTCAAGCGGTGTAGCTGCATGTCCAAAATCGCATTGACCTGCTCGGGCGATAAGCGATATTGGCTATCAGCGACCAATCCAAACGGCGCGTCGGGGTCTTCACCTTCGATGCTATCAGGGCGCACAGACGCGCTACCTGCTGCGGCTAACAACGCCAGCACGCCCCCTGCCTGCCACGTGCTTGCCAGCAAATTCTCACGCGCCTGCTGACGGTTGGCTGAGGTTTTGATGGTGTCAATAATCGCATCGATATTGGCAAGCGCGACGCTCAGCCCCTCAAGCAAATGCCCACGCGCCAACGCTTTTGCCAACTCAAAGGCCGTGCGCCGTGTGACCACCTCTTGACGGTGGCGGACAAACGCGGCAATCAAATCACGCAAGGTCATAAGCTTGGGTTGCCCTTGGTCAAGCGCGACCATGTTGATGCTAAAGCTTGACTCTAGCGGCGTTTGGATGAATAAATTATTGACGATGACCTCCGCATTCTCGCCACGACGTAGGTCAATGGCGATACGTAGCCCGTCTTTGTCGGATTCGTCACGAATCTCGCTGATGCCCTCAAGTTTTTTATCGCGCACCAGTTCAGCGATTTTTTCAATCAGTTTGGCTTTATTGACTTGATAAGGAATTTCAGTAAACACAATGCGCTCGCGATCTTTGTTCGCGCCGCTCTCGCTCATCGGCTCAATGTAATAACGCCCACGCAGATGCAGCCGCCCCTTGCCCGTGCGGTAGGCATCAACAATACCCGCGCGGCCATAGATAATACCGCCCGTCGGAAAGTCAGGGCCGCTGATGTGCTGCATCAAGCCTTCATTGCTGATGTGCGGGTCATCGGCGTAGGCCAAGCAAGCGTGAATCACCTCAGTCAAGTTGTGCGGTGCCATGTTGGTAGCCATACCCACGGCAATCCCCGTTGCGCCATTGACCAACAAATTGGGAATACGCGCAGGCAAGACGCTGGGCATTTGCTCTGAGCCATCGTAGTTGGCTTCCCAATCGACGGTGTCTTTATCCAAATCGCCAAGCATTTGTTGGGTCAGACGCTGCATACGCACTTCGGTATATCGCATGGCGGCAGGTGGGTCGTCATCCACTGAGCCAAAGTTACCTTGCCCATCAATCAGCATATAACGCATCGAAAACGGTTGCGCCAAGCGTACAATCGCGTCATACACCGCCGTGTCGCCATGCGGATGGTATTTACCGATGACATCACCGACCACACGCGCCGATTTTTTGTAGGGCTTGTTATAGTCGTTGGACAGCTCGTGCATGGCGTACAGCACGCGGCGGTGCACAGGTTTGAGCCCATCGCGGACATCAGGCAGCGCGCGCGAGATAATCACGCTCATGGCATAATCTAGGTAGGATTGTTTGAGTTCCTCAACAATGCCGATTGGGCTGATTGAATCGGTTGCCATGCACGCTCCTCGTGGTTTTTAACGAATTTTTTGTGTGTTAAAAAAGTGTAATATTATAGCACATTGGGGCGGTTTTGCGGGCATTTTGGGTGATTAAAATGCCCGTTTTGGCAAGTTTTTTGGGAATTTTTGCATCGCGTTGGTCAGTCAAAAATACTTTGATGTTACACAACAGCCAAGCTTTAAATAGCTATATTTTTGTTTAAAAAACTAATTTTTGTGCCTCAAAAAATACCAAAGTGTCTATATTTTTAAAGTGTCTATATTTTTAGAGACCTTTGCACAAACCAGCGACCATCTCTCGACACCAATTTCAAACTCAACTAAAAACTGGAATTGGTGTTAAAGAAGTGAAGAAAGTCACCGAATTGGCATAAAAGCCTCCTAAATTGCCGTAAATTAACGTCTATTGGCTAGTTTTACC